>JAADFU010000030.1 GCA_013152715.1 Calditrichota bacterium | reverse complement strand
GGAACGATCCCGGCGAGAAAAAGTTGATCGATGGAAATTTTTGCCACCAGACCGTACAGGATAATCGGCAGGCTCGGCGGAAACAATAATCCCAGACTGCCGGAAGTGGTCACCAATCCCAGGGAGAATTTCTCCGAATAACCTTCTTTGATCAAAACAGGAAAAAGCAACCCGCCCAGAGCGACAATAGTCACACCGGAGGCACCGGTGAAAGCCGTGAAAAATGCACAAGTCACAAGAGCGACAATAGCTAATCCGCCGGGAAGCCAGCCGAACATAGCGCGGGATAAATTGACCAATCTTTTCGGCGTGCCGCTTTCCGCAAGGAGATACCCGGCAAAGGTAAACAGGGGAATTGCCAACAAAGTCGGCGCGCTGGCGAGACGATACATTTCCACGATCACCGCCGCGGTATCGATTCCGGCAAAATGAAAGCTCAACAGTGCAATTGCCGCAATCACGGAAAAGAGAGGCGCGCCAAATAACGCAACGAGCAGAAGTCCCAGCGCGATGAGCAGAGTTGTCATGATTGTGCTGCCTCCTTTTTCTCCGGACTGCCTAATTGGAAAACATTCTCAATGGCACGCAGCAGAAATCTAAATCCGATCAAGCCAAATCCAATCACGAGAATGAGTTGAAAAATCCAGGTGGGAATATTGGCGAAAAGCACACTGCCGCTCTCTTTTTCGAAGCCAATGAAGGTCAGGCTTGCCCGGAAAAGAAAGTAGCAAACAATGCTGGCGAAAAGATGCGTGATGATTTGAACGATGATTTTCCAGCGACGCGGCAGAAATCGCGACAGCACATCGATTTTAATGTGTCGATCTTCCCGGGTTGCCAGAGACGCACCGATGAAGCCGACCCAGAGCACGAGATGACGCAATAAGGTGTCGCCCCAGAGAATGGAAGACTCGAAAAAATTCCTCAAAATCACTTGCAAAAAGGCAATCAAAATCATCGCCGTCAAAAGCAAAATCAGAAACGCCGATTCAATTTTTGCCAGCCAGTCGCTAATGATGCGAATGAATTTCATGTTTATTCCTTAATTGAGCGATTTTAACAAAATAAATCAGCCATCTTTTTTGAAAATGCCAAAAGGCAGAATACCGGGAGTTCTGCGCCTGTACTCGGTGTACACATTCCCGAATTTTTGCTCCATGTAAGTTTCTTCTTTTTGCACTAATTTGCGCAGCAAAAAATACATGAAAACCGGCGCCGTTAGTCCGAGCCAGCTATTGACAATCAAAACCATCCCCGGCACCGTGAAAATGACCCAGGAAGCGTACAACGGATGACGGCAACAACGATAAACTCCGGTCCGGACAAATTTTCCCTGATAATAGGCGCTGTCAACGGTGAAATATGAAATGAGAAAAATTGTCAGTCCCGTTAAGATAAAAATAATGCCGGAAATAGTCAAGATGATTTGCGGGATAAATTTTATTTGGAAAAATGGAAAAAAATAGAAGCTGATTGATAACGGAATGAGGGAAAATAAAATGGAGAGACCTGCAAACACAGGTCCCACGCCCCAGCGGCTCATTTCGCTGACAGAATATTCTGTTTTTTGCTTTTGCTTCATGCAGCAGCTTTGTTAGGTACTTTTTGGGATTTGTAGTTTCGGGTTTTGAATTCCTAAACTTGGATTTTGAGTTTCAACGCAACGCTCAACGACCAATCACCAAACTAATTTGCGCCACGAAAATCATCCAGCGCCTTCTCCACCTCTTCGACCAATTTGAGGGAATAAAGTTTCGGCACCATCATCCGTCGCGCGCGTTTTCCCGCCTGGTAAAATTGTTCAACTTCTGCCTTGCCGGGCGCCGGACTCATTTTGATGCCCTGCTTTTTCAATGCCGCAATCGATTTTCGATTTTCTTCGCGGCTGAGCGTCATCAATTTAGTGAAATATTCTTTTGATTTTTCCAGCAAAACCTTCCGGTATTTTTCTGGCAGCCGATTAAATTGCCGTTTGGAAATGAGCACGGCTCCGGCGGCATCGGCGAGTGAAATCTCCATCATGTACTTGACTTTTGTGAACCATTGTAACGCAATCATTGCCAGCGGCGATGTGTAAACCGCGTTCACCATGCCTGTCTGCAACGCAGTCATGACGTCAATTACGGACAGCGGAATCGGATTAATGTGCAGCGCTTTGAACGTGGCTTCTGCCACCGGATCGCCTTCCCACATCCACATTTTTACTTTTTCCATATCTTTGAGATGGCGAACCGGCGTTTTGGAATAGACGTAAACGAAACCGACATCTGCCCAGCCGAGGAGAATGAAACCGTTCTTTTCAAACTTTTTGGCAAAATTATCAAAAAATTTCTCGTGAATGAAATCGACTTCGTCATAATTGCGAAACAGAAACGGCGAATCAAAAATTCTCACTTCCGGCAAAATCTCGCCCATGCCGACGCCGGTGAATCCGGCACTGTGCAATTGTCCCAGACGAATTTTGCGCAGCACATCTTTTTCGTCTCCGGAAACGCCGCCGGGGTAGATGCGAAAGCCAACTTCGCCGTTGGTGGCGTCGCGAACCGATCTGTCCAGCTCGTGCATCACGTTCATCCATGTCGAGCCTTCCGGCGCGAGGCTGGCGAATTTAATGACGTACTTTTGGCTGAAGCCCCCTGTCGTCGTTGTTAAAATGATCGCTGCCAGGAATAAGAAAAGTCGTTTCATTTTTTTATCTTCCCCCTTCTTTCGGGTTCGCAGTTCAGAGTTCGACTTTCGGGAATTTATCTTCTGAAAATTTTTAAAAGGTGATGCCTGAAGTTCGATAGCCTTTTGGGAATTAATCCGTCAGGATTTTATCTCGTACACTTTGAAAACAAATCTCAAATAAAAAGCTGCCGCCTAAAATCCAATCGCCAATGACAAATGCCCTGTGTCGGATTGCCCATCAAAAAAATTCACTGGCGTTTTCCAGCAAAATCTTTGCCTTCTTTTTGGCAATCGCATTGGGCAAATTCTGTTCGGGAAAAATATCTGCCGGCGCATCGAGCACTTTTTGGAGCGTCTTTTGAAACTGTTCCTCGTCAAACTCCCGCGTCAAATAATAACGCGCGTAATAGACCGATGGCAACAAAAATTTCCCCTGACTTAACTCAAAACAGCGATCAAAATGCGCCTTGGCTTTTTTCATGTCGCCGCCTAAAATCGGCGGTCTGACCGCGTAAAGTGTACCTAAAAAAAGATGGGCGCCGCCGAAAAAATAACTATCATCCAGCTCGATCACCCGCTCCATCATCGCCTGCACGCGAGGCAGATCAGATAGCGCAATGGGATCGTTCATACTCAAATTGATGAAATTGCCCCAGTTGTTTGCTGTCCAGAAAAGCGCGGGAACGTCTTTTGCGTTGAACTTTTTAAGCGATTGAGTAAAACTTTCCAATTCCTGATTTTCAGCTTGTCGGAACGCTCTATTTTTTCGCAACATCCGCAAGCCGTAATCACGCCCCCGCAAATAGAGTTGTTTGGCGCGTTGCGGATTTTCGTCTTCCACAAATCCCAACGCATAGGCGGCAAACCCCTGCGATGCCATGAGCAAGTATTTTTCATTGTCAGGGTCTGATTTGAGAATTCCTTCCAGCAACTTTAAATCTGAAGCAATCGCATGCTCCGCCAATGCCAGATCTGTTTCTTCGTACAGAGCAGCCATGCTGTCTTCCAGCAAGCCGGACATGGATCGAACAGCCAATTTCTGCATGCTGCACCCGGAGCCCCCCAAAAAAATAGCCATCAAAAGCAAAAAGATTGGTTTCCCCGGAAATCTTTTCTTCGTTATCATTTGTTACGCTTTCGCTTTTGAAGTTTGCAAATGTTGATAAGCCTCAATGACCAGCACAATCGCCACGACGAACAACAGCACCGCAATCAGCGCCAGAAAATAAGCGCTGACAATGCCAAAAGATTGCGGCATTGTTTGACCTGAATAGTAGTGCGCCAAAAGCATAATTTTCTTGTAAATCAAAACCAGCAATGCGCTGAGCGTCACGGCAAACATGAAATACATGGGATAGCGCAGGAAATAATTTTGCCGCTGTTTTTTCGCCAGCCACACTGTGCCCGCCAGCAATGCCAGCGCTGCCAACAACTGATTCGCCGAACCAAAAATAGGCCAGATAGCGGTCCAACTGCCGGACAGGGCGAGAATGCCACCTGGGAGTACAGTGAAAAATGTCGCCACAAAGCGATTGGTCAACACTCTCCGCGCCGGCGTGGAATTTTCCTTTCGAAAAAATTCCTGGAATGCAAACCGACCCAGTCGAGTCGCCGTATCCAATGAAGTCAAAGCAAATGCGGAAACAGCCAGCGCTGCGAAAGTAGTTCCCACATGCAATGACACTCCTAATTTTTCGACAAAGCCGCCTACTCCGGCTGAAAATACCGCAATAGGCCCTTTTGCCGCTAAATCAGACATATAATTTGACCGCGTGAGAATTACCGCTGTGATCAAGGCGATTACTGCTAATAATCCTTCGATGAGCATAGCGCCATAGCCTACGGGTCTGGCGTCACGCTCGTTGTCGAGTTGTTTGGCAGTGGTGCCTGAGGCGACAAGCGAGTGAAATCCGGAAATAGCGCCGCAGGCGACAGTGACAAATAAAATCGGAAACAGGCTGCCCAACTTGGGATCCACAAAAGCGGCGAAAGCCGGCATCTGCACTTCCGGATGTTTGAATAAAAGTCCGACGAACGCGCCGAGCAACACCAAGTAGAGCAAAAATGAATTCAAATAATCTCGCGGTTGCAATAAAATCCAGACAGGGGTCACCGACGCGACAAAAATGTAAGCCAACAGCACCCAAGACCAGATGTATTGGGATTGCGCAGCGTCAGCCGACGGCACCAACGGAAATTTAACGCCAAACCAGACGCACGCCAACAGCAAAATCACGCCGATAATTGTGGAAACAGCAAGGCCGGCTTTCATGCGATAAACGGAAAAACCGAATATAATTGCCAGAAAAATGAACAAAATCGAGGCCGTCGATACCGCCGGCGTCGCAACAAACGTTTTAGCGACCACAATAGTAAAAGCCGCAATCACCAACACCAGCGTTGCCCAGGCAAAAATGAGAAAAAGCTGCTTGCCGCGCTCGCCGATGTACGCCTCAATCACTTTACCCACAGACTGGCCTTTGTGCCGCACCGAGGCGACCAGAGAAGTCATATCGTGAACCGCGCCCAAAAAAATGCTGCCCAAAATGATCCACAGGAAAACCGGCACCCAGCCGAAAACAGCGGCAATGATAGGCCCGATGATCGGAGCGGCGCCGGCGATAGACGCGAAATGGTGACCTAACAAAACCGGCATTTTCGCCGGCACATAATCCACGTTGTCGGTCATGGTGTGCGCCGGCGTTTCTCTTTTTGGATCAATACCTAATTTTCGAGCGATATATTTTCCGTAAAACAAATACCCCAGAACCAAAAAAACCGAAGCGAATGCAATCAGCACAAACGAATTCATGGCAAGCCCTCCGATAAAAAGAAAATCTGATTGAAATTATTTGCCGCTGAAGTCCACTTTCGGGGCCTGTTTTGCCTCTGTCGGGGCTTCGAAATAGGGTCGTTTTTCGAAACCAAAAAATCCTGCAATCATATTTGTGGGAAAATGACGCACTTTTTGGTTGTAAACTTTCACTTTTTCGTTGTATTTACGGCGTTCCACGGCGATGCGGTTTTCCGTGCCAGCCAATTCGTCCTGTAAGCGGATGAAATTTTCATTTGCTTTCAATTCCGGGTAGCGTTCCACAACCAGCAGCAAGCGGGAAAGAGCGCCGGTAAGTTGATTGTTCGCCTGAATTTTTTCTCCAGGAGTTCTGGCGCCGCCAACGCTGGCGCGCGCTTTCGCTACTTCAATGAAGACTTCTTTTTCGTGAGCGGCGTAACCTTTGACTGTTTCCACCAAATTAGGAATCAAATCGTATCTTCGTTGCAGTTGATTTTCCACCTGGGACCAGGCGGTGTTCACTTCTTCGTCCAGCGTAACTAACTGATTGTAAGGTCGGGACAGGAAAAGCGCTAAAACAATCACCACAGCCAGAATTATAAAAATGACTTTAAACGCATTACCCATTTTTTTCTCTCCTCCAAAAAATTATAATTTATCGACTTCTGCCGTTAATTTTCTAACTTGTTCGATGTATTTTTTAACTAATTGATTCAGTTGCTCTTTCTTCAATTTAATGTGATTGGCGCGAAATTGCAAAATTTGCTCAAAAACAGCCGCGTCGAGACCGAATTCGTGAGCAGTCGCTTGCACAACTTCCGATTTTGATGCTGGCAGAGACTTATTTTTAATCTCTAAAAGCGCACTGAAAATTGAAACAAATGTGGGCAGAGAATTTCGCAGCAGCATTTTGAGAACGCGCGGCTTGCCGAGACTGCCTAAATAATTTTCCTGCAAATGAACTAATTTCCCCCGCAGATCACGCTCGCATTGGAGGCGAATGTCTCCGGGATTGAACTCCAATTTTTCCAGCACATCCTCGCCGAAAACGAGTTGATGATGTTGCTTCATCGTCAGAAATTCAATGGGAAAAGTGTCCAGCGCTGAACTGATGTAATCTTTCGTCAAAAAAAGCGGTGTACTGACGCGTCTCTTTGCCCATTTTTTGATCAACGGATGCGCTCTGTCCAAATTTTGAATGCCGTCGTCCGTGAGCACGATGAGAAAATTGATATCCGATTTCTTGTAAACGTAATCTCCGCGCGCCGCGCTGCCGTACAAAATAACGGAAATCAGGTCATCGCCGAAAATTTGTTTGCAATTCTGCGCGAATGGCTCTGAAATTGTCGCCGGGTCCTTGGGAATTTTTGACATAAATTTATCTCCTGATTCTCAGATTTCTATTCTTAATTTTAAATAATTTTTTGAGTAAATTAATATCCGCCACTGACGCCGCCGCCGCCGCTCATTCCGCCGCCGAAGCCGCCAAATCCGCCGCCAAACCCTCCTCCGCCACCGAAATTTCCCCAACCGCCGCGACCACGACCGCTTCCGCCCATCATCGCGCCTAAAAACAGCCACGGCAAAATTCGTCCGCGCGTGGCAAAAATCAGAAAAAAGATGAACAGTATCGTAATAAAGCTCATTCCGCCGCTATTGCGCTTTCTCGCCGGCAATTTTACTTGTCCGGTGAGTTCCACGCCATTGGCTTTGGCAATTTCTTCGGCAATGGCCGCTGTGGTGTAGAGAAAACCCTGGCCAAATTTGCCCCGCTTCAAGTAAGGAATCAAATAGGTATCCCGAATTTCACCGGCTTTGCCGTCAGGAATGATTCCTTCAATGCCGTAGCCGATTTCGATGCGAATGCGTCTCTCTTTAATGGCGTCCAAAATCAGAACACCGTTGTCTTTGCCTTTTTCTCCGATTCCCCAGGCTTCAAACAGACGATTGGCATAATCCTCGATGTAATTGTCGCCGAGCGTGGGAATGGTCACTGCGGCGATTTCAACGCCGGTCTTCTGCTTCAACTCCAAACAGAGAGTATTTATTTTTTGCTCAAATTCCGGGGGAATCACGTCCGCGTAATCACTGACGTAATTGATCGGGCGGGGAAATTTTTGCGCTGATAATGATGTGGCAAATAACGTAATGCCAATGAAAACAACAAATAACGTCGTAAGTAGCTTCTTCATTAGACTCTCTTTCTCAAAGTAAGAAATTTATTAAATATTTCACGCCGTCATTTTAAAAAAGGTTCCGACACATAAATCAGAGCAGACCCAATTTTGGGCAAATAAAAAGGTTTTTCGGACAAAAATGATGCTGAGAAACCTGCGATCTGAAAATCTTATTTTTGACAATTATTCTGCCGGAGATTTTTTCACTTTTTTCCATTTCCACCCAAATAACGCCGTGCCCAGCCGCCGCGTCCAGCGTCTTTTGCTCATCCAGCGTTTCAATGCCGGGAATCGCCCCCGGTCGTATTCATTTTTAATGGAAATAACTTTGTTCTGTTTCGCTTCTTTGCTCTGTTCCTGAATCTGCCCCTCCAAAATGAACAGTTCTTCTGCCGTGCAAATTCCTTTGCGAACAAGCATGTTCACAATCGTCTCGGTGGAAATAATGTCCGCATTGGGAACAGCGTCCGGCGTTTTCTTCTCTTCGATAAAACTCATGCTCCTCCTTACAGTCGTCTGATCGTAGTCCATAATCATCCCTCCGCGCTGCTGATTTTTTCACTGAATTTTCTGAGCAGGGATTAAAATGCAAATTTTTTAGCTCCCCCACGCTGCATAAATATAAACTTTGCCCGACTTAATTGCAAGGATAAAATGGGGAGAAAAATATTTTTTGCAGCAGTAAAAAAACCAATGCGGCAAAGATGTACTCCACTTTTTAAGTGGGGTACATCTCTTGCTTTTGCCCGAGCCGGTGGTTGCCACACAGAGTTTGTTTCATGGAATTTTTGCAAATATTTTTTCAAAAGTTTGAAGTTCCGGACAATTTTATTGCAAATTAGAAGTTGAACTTCTAATTTGCAAAGATTTTTATTGACAACTTGACTTTTATCTCGTATCTCTGATAAAAATTGCCGCTACGCATTTGAGGATTTTATGATCCGGAGAGAATTCGCAGAAATAATTCTCGCCGCAGCCGAACAAATGCCAGTAATTGCCATTAGCAGGCCACGACAGGCCGGGGAAACGACACAGGACTCGTCTGTTCGCTGCTCGGGATTGGGTCTCCGGATGAACTCAATTTTCATTATCTCAAAGGAGAAATTTTTGAATCTTTGATCATTTCAGAAATGAAGAAACGCATCGCTAACACCAATAGCAATGTGAATCTCTATTTCTGGCGTGATGCTTCGGGACACGAAATAGATTGTGTCATTGAATCAGGCCAGAGTGTGACAGCGGTAGAAATCAAATCGAGCACCACAATAAACCCGGAATTCTTCAAA
>JAADFU010000029.1 GCA_013152715.1 Calditrichota bacterium | reverse complement strand
GATTCTTTGCTCCTGCGCGCCCAAAAATATTTTTCCGAAGAAAGTTATGATTCCGCAAAATTCTATTTTAAAAAGATTTTGAAAAATGATAAAAATTCGATTGAGGCGCTTCGCGGATTGGGGAAAATTTATGTAAAACAGGAAAAATGGGGCGACGCCAAAGATATTTACAAAAAATTAGAAAAAGTCGATGAAAATCCAATTGAGGCGCACTATTATCTTGGCATTTGTTATCGCGAAACCGGAAAATTCAAAGCCCTGATCATGCGTCACCTTGACTGGAAAAAAGCGAAGTCCCATTTCGAATCAGTGCTGGCGCAGGATTCGCTGTTTGACGACGTACTTTTTCAATACGCCAAGTTAATGCGCTACTGGAAAAATTACGAGGAAGCGATTCGGTTGTGCCGTGAACAAATCAGATTAAAACCTGAACTTGTGGAGCCGCAGGTGAAGATTTTTCGCCTGTACCGCTATTTCATTACTCACAATTCTGAAAAAAAAGTGCTGAAATATCTTTCCCAATTTCCCAATCCGGAAGCACAATTTGCCATTGCTGAAAAATTTCGCCGCGAGGGAAAATTTGCCGCGGCGGACTCAATTTATCAGTCTTTGCTCAAAAATCCCGGCAAAATGTGGCTGCAACCGGTTTATCTTGCTTTGGCGCGTCTTAATTATCAACAGGGGAAAAGAATGAAAGCCCAATCCTTTTTCTGGCGCGCTGTGAACGAGATCGAAAATGACATTCAGGCGGATTTGGTTTTCGAAGATATCAAGTACATTGTGACTGACGAAGAACTGCATCGATACCGAAGCCTAAAATCGGCGAAAGAAAAAAACGATTTTTTCCGTACTTTCTGGAATCGCCGCGATCCGACGCCGGGGACGAAAATAAACGCCAGACTGGCGGAACACTACCGGCGTTTGAATTACGCAGAAAAAAATTACGAGTACGATGGTTTTCGCACCTGGTTCAACAATCCGGATCAAATGGGCTATTTTAAATTTAATGCGGCGTACGAGTTGAACAATGAATTTCACGATAAAGGTTTGATTTACATTCGCCAGGGCAAACCGGATGAATGGGCGCGGACCGCGGGTATGGACGTGCCGACGAATGAATCCTGGCTCTACTATCAGCGCGGCAACATGCCCAAAATGATGTTTCACTTTTTCACTCATAATTCTCCGGGCGCCTGGCGATTCAGCCCGATAATTGAAAATCCGGAAATTTTGGAAGATCGACTAAGTTGGGATAACGTTTTTTTTCGTATGTTGCGCGCTGACCCGTTGGAAAGATTAGCCATTGAAAATCAAATGGCGCTGGAAAGCAAAAAATCCGTGTTCCTGGGGACTTCGACGGATCGCCACGCCTGGGAAGAAAAAGTGCTGCCGTTGAACGTTCCTTTCACCATTGGCAGCTTTCGATCTCTGGGAAATAAAACGCGGCTGGAAATTGATTACGCTGTTTCGCTGGAGCCGCTGCGCAAGGAGTTTCGCAGTTTGAATTCCATGAAAATTGACATCGGGATTACAATTTTTGATAAAAGCTGGCATCAGATTTCGCAAAACAAATCCAATCAATCAATTCCCATGAGTAAAAATAAATTTTCCATTGATCTTTTTTCCACTGATTTACCGCCGGATTCCTATCACATCAGCATGTACGTTAAACCGGAAAAAGGGAAATATCTTGGCGGCTGGAAGGTTACGGCTGTGGCTGAAGATTTCACAAAAGAGAAGCTTTCCATGAGCGACATCGTTTTTGCCGAAAAAATTGAGGCTGCCAGAGGCAAAAACAAATTCAACCGCGGCGATTTATTCGTCCTGCCAAATCCCATGCGGCAATTTTTTCGCAAACGACCCATGTACATTTATTTTGAATTGTACAACTTAACAACGGATAGCAACAATCAGGCGCGGTTCGAGATCGAATATTCAGTGGAACAAATTTCCGGCAGTAAGAAAAAGATCGGGAACCTTTTCGGCCTTTTGAGCAGCGGAAAATCGACGATCTCCACTTTCATGGAACGAGAAATCTCCGGCAAAGATTCTCAAGAATATCTCGCTATCGACGTGAGCCACTTGAAAAAAGGAAGATATCAGCTCACTATCAAAGTAACGGATTCGCTCTCCGGTGATATTGCCAGCCGATCCGGGAGAGTAGTGATTGTTGATTAGAAAAAAAGGGGTGCTCCGTCTGAAAAATGGGGTACCCCTTTGGTCAGCAGAATTTGCAGCTTTCAATTTTAATTGTGATTCGCTGAAAAGACTTAAAGTGTACCCCACCTGAAAGATGGAGCACACTTTTACTGAGTGATAATTTTATTCATTCTTCGGAACAAGCGCAGCAGACTTTTTCCACGATTTAATGAGCCAATCATCAGAATAATTGGTGATGAGCCGCAGCGCATCTTGTTTGTCTTTTTTGAAGATTTTCTCCATTTTCTTTTCAAATCCCGGCTGCATCTCAAATGCCGATTTTTCAAATTTTTGCCAGACTTTTTGCACTTTGAAAATGCGATTTCCGTAATCCTGATCCACCCAATTTGCCAATTTCCAGTGCGCCCAGAAAGCGTGATCGTCGCGCTTTTCGTAATAAAAATCCGGCGGATTGAAATGGTGACTCAGAGAAATCTGCCAGTCATCGTAAGCAAAGCCGTCAGGAATTTTTTGCGTCCCCAAGTAGAGCGGAACAAAAGCGTGGGAATCGGGGCGGCGCAGCGCTAACCAGAGAACGCAGCCAAGCTCCTTGGGCATCCAGCCGCGCAATTGGGCGACAAAACTGCACTGCGTTGAATTCGCGCAAATTGTTGATCTGTTAAGTTTGTAGGGGCTGCCTGCTTTGTAGTTGTCTGTATTGTCCAGTTCCGTGCCTTCGTAGTGATCCCGCAAAACGCGCATCAGATCCTGCGGCGTCAATTTTTTATTTGGCTTTAAAGAAAAAGGAAGTTCATCGTCCAGTTTGAACTCGCGCCCGCTGACAAGGCACACGCCGCGCCACATACGGTTGATATTGCCCGGATGGTTCAAATTTCGGGGATTGGAATAGACTCTGGCAAAATGAAATTTTCCGTCCCGAGCCGGGTCATACCAGCCGCGTTGAATGGCGTAATCGATCAAGTCTTTTGCGCCTAAAAAATTGGTGGTGTCCGATAAATCGACTTCGCCGATGGTGTAGTAGTTCGGAAGCACTGCCACTTCATTGTCAGGCACTCGCGCCGCGACCCAGTGTTTGCCGTTCACCGCGGAAAACATCCAGCCTTCGTTGGCGTCGGCGATGACGTAGGTCCGCCCTGATGAAGCGTAGCCGTACGTTTCCACTAATTTCCCGGCGATGTGCACTGCTTCCCGCGCAGAATGAGCCTGTTCCGCCACGGCGCGGCGGAGCCAATAAGTGATGCCGCCGTCGGTCAGTTCCGGTTTATCTTCGCGTGATTGACAGGCATCGGAAGCGATGACTACGCCATATTCGTTAAAGTAACCGTCGCTGAACATCATTTTCGGCATTTGCAGCCACAAATAGCTGTTCGTTTCCGCCGGTCTGGGTAATAGACCGCCGTTTTTCAAGGCGATGGCTTTGCCGGCTTCGTTTTTTTGTCGGGGTACACGGTACAAATTGACAATTTGCGTGCCGCCGTCATCCTCGTTGTGAGCGAACAAAACCGCGCCGTCTGCCGAGGCATTTTTCCCCACAAGTATGGAAAAACAATCAAGACCCTGACTTTTCTCCCCTGCGATCAATGACAGTTGTGCGAGTAGAAAGAACAAAACAAAAATTGACGCGATGCGCCTGAACCGAGAATTCATAAAAAAACTCCTTCATTTATGTCGAAAATATTTATTTGCCTGGATATGGATATTCAAATAAACGAAAAAATATCGAAAAGGTCAACGATTTTTTTTTGCGACTAGCAAATTTTGTCAATATTTATCAAATCAGATAGCGGCAATTCCTGTTGATTTATTACCTTGACAAAGTAGTTAATATTTATTATATTTCCATTTAAATACGCGACCAGAAAATTTTATCAAATAAAGGAACTTCAAATGCGCTGGACTGGGATGACAATGATTTTGTTGATTTTTGCGGGATGTATAGCGACGCAATCCGGGATGAGACGCGAAAAACGGAGACCCTTTAATCCGGCAGATTATAAATTTTTGCAATTGACCGGTACTTCGGAAATTGAGGGACAAATTGTTTTGCCGAAACCAAATGGAGGAAAAGAATTTGGCGTCGGCTGCGAAGTGACCCTAAATCCCGCGACAAGCTACAGCGAGGAATTTTACGTGAAAACCGTGCAGAACGGCATTCCCATCGAAGAGCCGGATTTGCGCGCTTTAAAATATATTCGCAAAACCGTGACCGATGACTCCGGAAAATTTGTCTTCAAACGCCTCGGTGAAGGCAAATATTATCTCTATGCCCCCGTAAAAATTGAAATCCCTCGCGGAAACGGCAAAACAAGAAAAATCAGCACCTACGTGCACCAGACGATTTATTTACATACTGACGAGAAACTGAAGGTGGTTTTGACGAAATAATGGGATTCTGGACGGCAGCGATAGGAAAGCAGTCAAATTTTTTACAAATATTTTTATTCAGAGTTCCAAAATGTGCTCCACCTTAAAGTTGGGGCACACTTTGCTAACACTTTTCTAATTTTCACGCCACCTTCATCTCCGTAATCTTCTCTTTTTTCTTCAAAGCCGTCCTTTTCTGCACATTCAGCTCCATTTTTCGCAGACGGATATTTTTTGGTGTGACTTCCACAAGCTCGTCTTCGGCGATGAATTCAATGGACTGATCCAGCGAAAGCAACCGCGGAGGCCGCAAGGTCACCGTGGCGTCGGACGTGGAACTGCGCATGTTGGTTAGTTTCTTTTCTTTGGTGATATTGACTTCCAGATCGCTATTTCTGTTGCGCTCGCCGATGACCATGCCGTTGTAAACCTGCGTGTTCGGAGAGACGAAAAGTTCGCCGCGATCCACCATGCCCACACACGCGTAATGCGTCACTCTGCCGGCTCTGTCCGCGATGAGCGAACCGGATGCGCGCTGCGGAATGGGGCCAAACCAAGGCTCGAAACCTTCAAAGAGCGCATTCATCACGCCGGTGCCCTTGGTGTCCGTCAAAAATTGGCTGCGAAATCCGATGAGCCCGCGCGTCGGGATGACAAATTCGATGTTGACGCGGCCGTTTCCGTGATTGTTCAAATCAGTCATGCGACCTTTTCGTTTGGAGAGTTTCTCCGTCACTACGCCCACGTATTCTTCCGGCACGTCGATAAAAATTCTTTCTACGGGTTCAAAAAATTTCCCGTCGATCTCTTTTTTGATCACCTGAGGTTTGGAGACCATGAATTCGTAACCCTCGCGCCGCATGGTTTCGATCAGCACTGCCATTTGCAGCTCGCCGCGGCCGCGCACTTCAAAAGCATCGGCGCGATTCTGCGGAATGACTTTGATGGCGACATTGCCTTTTGTCTCGCGTCCCAGCCGCTCTCTCAAATGCCTTGATGTCAAAAATTGTCCTTCGGTTCCGGCGAAGGGGCTGTTATTCACGTAAAAAATCATGGACACCGTCGGCTCATCCACGTGGATGCGCGGTAACGGCTGCGGATTTTCCAGACCCGAAATCGTGTCGCCGATCTGAATGTTGTCCACACCTGCCAGCGCAATGATGTCGCCTGAATGGACGACGTCAACCTGCTTTTTCCCCAGCCCGTGGAAAGAATACAACGCAGAAAACTTAACGCCGCGCGTAATTTCATTTTTTCCGCAGAGCGAATATGTCATGCCCATGGACAATTTCCCATTAGCCAAACGCCCGATAGCAATCTGGCCGACGTAAGAATCGTAATCAAGATTTGTCACGAGAAATTGTGGCGTTGCGTCGTCGTCGGCTTTGGGCCCGGGAATCTCAGAGACAATTGTATCGAATAAAGGTTTGAGATTCTCGGAAGCATCGTCTAATTCCAGATGAGCGACACCCAATTTTGCGTTGGTGTAAAGTATCGGAAAATCGATTTGTTCTTCGTCTGCATCCAGATCAATGAACAGGTCGTAAACTTCGTTGATGACCGCGTTAATTCTGGAATCCGAGCGATCAATTTTATTGATCACAAGAATGATGGGCAATTTTTTCGCCAGCGCTTTTTTCACGACAAATCTGGTTTGGGGTAAAGGTCCCTCGCTGGCGTCGACTAAAAGCAGAGCGCCATCGACGAGATTCAGGCTGCGCTCAACTTCGCCGCCAAAATCCGCATGTCCCGGCGTGTCGATGATGTTTATTTTGATGTGTTTGTACCACACCGCCGTGTTTTTTGCCATGATCGTGATGCCGCGCTCCCGTTCCAGATCCATGGAGTCCATCACCCGGTCGTTCACCTGCTGATTTTCCCGGAAAATGCCGCTTTGTCGCAGCATACCGTCAACCAGTGTCGTTTTTCCGTGATCCACGTGGGCGATGATGGCAATATTTCTGAATTCATTTTTTCGCATTGCAAAGTGTTCCTATTAAATTGGGTCTAAATTATTTTTAAAAGACATTTCGACAGGATTTACATGATTGACCAGATTAAAAAAGAAATACAGAAATCAGTGATTATCCGGGAGATCAAGAAAAAGCAAAGTATTGGCAATAGCAGAATGATTACTTTTCGAGATAATTCAGCTATTTTAATGAAGCCCGGTTAATTCTGCAAATCCGGTCAAAATTTTTCTATCTTAAATCAACTTCGGGCAAAGCATTTCCTCAATAGCTCCACGCTTTCGCTTTTTTTCGCTTGGCGTCTTTTCTCTTTTGATGAAAAGAAGGCACAGGTCTTTTTTCGATTTTTTCGCCGTTGGTGATTTCCACGATGACATTTCTTTTGTTAAAAATCATATTTTTAAAACCGTCCAGTACATCATCGGTATACATTTCATCCACTTCAAAAAACGAAAATTTCCGCAGGATGTCGATTTTGCCGATGTTGATGTTTCTGTTCCGCGTGCTGCGGTTCACCAGTCCGATGAGTTCCGGCGGCGTGAGCCGGTCTTTCTCACCCAAATTGATGTAAAATCTGGCGAAACCTTTCTCCGATCTATCGCGCCGGTAATTAGATTTGATTCGAGTGCGCGAACGATCTCCCGGGAAGTTGTCGAATTTCTCCCGCTTTTGCGACCGCGTTGTTGAACTTCTCTCACTTGCCACAGGCGTCTTCAAATCATCCGCATCTTTGTAATAATTTAGAAATTGATTGAATTCCCTGGCAATGAGAAGTTTGATGATTTCATCGCGATTAAGATGCGCCAATTTCTCCTGTACGGCAGGCAAAAAATTGTTGATTTCAGCTTCATCAATCTCAACTTTCTCCAGTCTGTCAACGATGTTGAGCAATTGACTTTCGCAAATTTCTTTGCCCGTGGGCACCGGCAGCGTTTGAAATTTTTTCTTCAACAGCCGTTCGATTTTAGTGATTTTCGCCTTTTCGCGCAGATTAGTAATCGCAATGGAAACGCCATTTTGTCCGGCGCGACCAGTTCTGCCGCTGCGGTGAATGTACAAAATTGCCTCGTCCGGCAGGTTGTAATTAATAATATGCGTCAAATCTTTCACGTCCAGCCCCCGCGCGGCAACGTCGGTCGCGGTGAGCAGTTGCAGATTTTTAATGCGAAATTTTTGCATCACTGTTTCCCGTTGCGCCTGCGAAAGATCGCCGTGCAGCGCGTCGGCGTTGTAACCGTCGTGCATTAATTTTTTAGCCACCTGTTTGGTCTCTTCGCGGGTGCGGCAAAAGATGATGCCGTAAATGCTCGGATGAAAATCAACGATTCGTTTCAGCGCCTGGTAGCGATTTTTTTCGTGCACCTGGTAGCAGATGTGGTCGACATTTTCCGCGCCCACATTGCGATCGCCGACAGATATTTCCAGCGGCGCGACCATGTAATTTTTGCTGATACGCCTGACTTCACCGGACATGGTGGCGGAAAACAACAGCGTGTTTTTCGTTTCCGGCATTTGCTCAAGAATGGCGTCCAACTCATCTTTGAAGCCCATGGTCAACATCTCATCGGCCTCGTCCAGTACCACTGTTTCGATGGCAGAAGTGTCAACTTTTTTTCTTCGGTTAAGCAGATCGTCCATTCTGCCGGGCGTGGCAACGATAATGTGCGCCCCGTCGCCCAGCGCGCGAATTTGTCTGCCCATATCAGCGCCGCCGTAAATGGCGACGATATTCAAACCGCGGATGTGCTTGGCGTAGTTTTTCAGATCATTGGTGATCTGTAAGCACAGTTCCCGCGTCGGCGAGAGAATGAGCACTTGCGGTTTATTAAAGTTCGGATTGATTAATTGAATCAAAGGCAAGCCGAAAGCGGCGGTTTTACCGGTTCCTGTCTGCGCCAGCGCGATGATGTCTCTTTTTTCCTTCAGCAAAACCGGGATGACTTTCTCCTGAATTGGCATGGGGTTTTCAAAACCGAGGTCAGCGATACCTTCTGCTAATTTAGATTCAATACCGATTTTTTCAAATGTTGTCATGTTAAAGCCTCAAAATACTAAATGTGTCTATGAATTAAAAAAAAGCCCAATCATCGTGGCAGCACACGAACTGCCGGCAAATAATTGGGCAGAATCTTGAAATTGCAATAGAGATTTTTACGAATTTACAAGCCAGAATGTACTGAATTTAAATGACAAAGTCAATGGAAAAAAAATTTATTCAAATTGATGTGAGGATCCATGAATATTTCTGAGATCGTTCGCCAGTTGGTGGAAGTTAATTCCGATAAGCGCCGGCTGGCGCCAAGGTGAATTTGGTGTCTGCTTCTGAATGCGTAGCTCAGAGAATTTTTTTCGAAATTAACCCATTATTCCGATCTGGGATACTTTTTTCTCTTGTCGAAGACCCGCCTCCGGAGGGACTTTTAAGGATAAATATATGTATG
>JAADFU010000028.1 GCA_013152715.1 Calditrichota bacterium | reverse complement strand
AGTTGTGAATTTCGGGAAATAGCTTTTTTATTTTTCGAATCATACCACACATTAGATTTGATAATTTTGAGGGGCATTCAAATTTTTTGTATCTATTCACATTGTCCATTTTCGGGAAGTTAATTTTTTATGAGTCAATACTCACTTCAAAAAATATTCGGAAAAATAAAAAAAATGTTGCTATTTTGAAAAAAAAATGTTATCATAATATTATTATCAAGGCGATCAAATCGCTAATTTTTTTTGAAGGAGGAATGCCATGATTCAAAGAAGAAAGGCGTACCAAGTTCTTTTCATAGTTACTCTGCTTTTGTTCACTTTTACTGTTTCTTATGCCGACTGGGGCACTTTCCGCGACTACGAGCCGGTTGTCATGAAAGGCAGCGAATTTACCGCATATCTCGGACAGCCAGTCACGCAAATTTTTGCATTTTCCTACGATGCTTCTCTCGACCAGTGGCGCCAAATTCCGCTTCAAATTGATGAAAAAGATGATTCAACTCATGTCTGGGTGCCGGCAGAATTGAAAAACGGCGTTCTTGATTCCAACGATGAAGTTGTTTTTATGGCGCGCGATATGGGAGATCAGGTGCCAAATCCCTACTATTGGATCGACAATCCTGAATCTCGTGAGTACGAGCGTTATGAAATTGTCGCTTCTGATCCATTAGATGAAACGCAGCGCTATCTTTATTTTTTCATGTCCACGACATTGGTTGATACAACAACTGGATACATGGATTATACGCCGCCTTCCGGGGGCTATGGCACAGATATTGTTTTTGGGGCTTCGTACACTGAAGGGCACAATCAAAAAGGAATTGCTGATAGCTGGGAAATTCCTGTCGCCGCCGGCGGTACCGGCGTGGATATTTTGGACCGGCAAAAAGCGCGAGGCGCTGGAATAGCGTTTGGTTTTGTTCCTTTAGATTTGACCGAAGATGATTTTACTTATGTGAAAATCGAGTTTGTTGCGGGAAAAGTGCGCGTTTCTCGTCGGCTGTGGTTGTCGATTTTCGGGCTTTACACTTTCGATTTGCCGATGTATTATTATCCTTACTCTGTGGACAACAAAGGTGCATCCGGGACATTGGATCCATCGCAAATTAATGTGAGTCATATTCGTCAATCTTTTGATTTGAGTCCCGAAGCCGGAGGAATGATGTTTTTCAGCAACCAGAATGACAGTATAATCGTCGATGGCATTGCCGATGCGGATATTAATCATAGTCTGGTTTTTTCGCCGGATGTGAACTGGTTTCTTTTCACTGGCGAGCAAGGGACAGTCTTGACATTGTTGCAAATGACGCAATTGGGAACTACGCAGTTGTATTATTGGGATAATTCTGCCGGGGGTTCCGGAGACGGCAAGGATGATACCGGTGACGGACAATCCTGGGGAGACACGGGCATTTTGATCACAGGTTCCGGACTCGAAGGGAGGCTAAGTTTTTCGTTTCTCGATTATTTTTTGCCGGCGAATCAACAGAAAACGATCGGTTCCGAATTTGTGAACAATTTCCACAATCCGCTTAGCATTCACAAGAGCAGTCAACTCGTGCCGGTGGAGTTAGCGACTTTCGAAGCCAGCGTTCAGGAAAACGGAGTGCTGTTAACATGGGCGACGGCTTCTGAATCGGATAATTACGGCTTTGCAGTGCAGCGAAAGGCTTTTGGACAGGCAGAATGGGAGAGTATCGGATTTGTTCAAGGTAAAAATACGACCAGCGAGCCGCAGTTTTATCAATTTTTTGATAAGACCGCGACCGGCGCAGATTATTTTTACCGCTTAAAACAAATCGACCTTGACGGAGCTTTTCATCTTTCGCAAGAAATAGAAGTACATTTTGCTGTTCCGAAAACTTTTGCAATCACAAATGTTTTTCCCAATCCGTTTAATTCCAGGACGCGTTTCCATTTCACTTTGCCCCGGGCCGCTCGAGTCGACGTTTCCGTGGTTGACGTTCTCGGTCGCTTTGTGCGCTCTATTTTCAGCGGAGATTTGCAAAGCGGGAAACGATATTTTGACTGGGACGGCAAAGATGAAAATGGAAATATTGTGAGCAGCGGCACTTATATTGTCCGGATTAATTACCAACCTGAAGCTGAGAATCACCAATGGAGGGCAACTAAAGTAATTTTTGTAAAATAAAATTGCTGGGGCTCTTTTCTCTTATTTTTAGCAAAAATTGAAACCGCAATCCCGAATCAAATTAACATTGCTAACAGATTCGGGATTTTTTTTTGCTGATTTGGCAATCTAACTTCTTCCTTGCAATTTATCTGAAAAATATGTATTTTCTCTTTGTGCTATCGAATTTGTACTGAGTTCATTATCTAAATCGAAAATTTTCCATTAAAAAAAAGCCAAAACTATGAAGACCATATTGAGCATTATATTTTGTTTTTTTGTTTTTCCAGCATTTCTTTTTGCCAGTTGGGGAAACTTGCGGGACTACGAGACTGTGATTATTCAGGGCAATGATTTATCTCTATTTCTTTCTAACCCCATATCAGAATTGTTTGTGTACAGCTACGATGAAACGCAAGATCAGTGGCGGCAAATTACCATGCAAATCGATGAACGAGACGGCAGTTGGGATTATTTTATCACGCCTAACAGCACGCTTGACGGTAATGATGAAATTATTTTTCTGGCGCGAGACGCAGGAGACAAAGCGCGCGATTTTCAATGGATTTCAGATGAGAATTCCAAATTATTTCAGCGCGTCGAATTGACTATTTCAGATCCGTTACAACCGAATAGTCAGCGTTACGTTTATGTCTATCGCTCACAAACGCTGCAGCATGATCCCAATCTTCCTCTTTACCTTCATTTTATTCGGGGAAATGACGGATATTCAGATTCTCTCAGTGCAAGCGGTTATTACATAGGCCACAGCAAATACGGCATAATTGATCGATGGCGTATTTCTCCCGAAAATGGCGGGCAAAATATCGATATTCTCGACAGGATGAAGGCGCGTGTCAAAGGAAAAGTAGCTGGTATCAGCCTTAATAAAAGCGAACAGGATTTGAAAGTGGAAACGTATAAGAAAAAAGTAGGCCCTGTCCGCATGATTCGGGAAATCAAATACAAAATATCCACTTTCGGCTTAAAGATCACAGTCGGGACGTTCCGATTTATGTATTATCCATTCCACATTGTCGGACTTGGCTCGAATAAAACATTGACTTCTGAATATAATATCAGTTTAATCCGTCAATCGTTCGATTTGAATCTGAATGCGATTGGCATGATATTTAATAATCCCAATAATATCGACGTCCCGGTGGATGGTTCGCCGGATGCAGTTGATAAGACGATTTATCCCTTTCCTGAAACAAATTGGTACATGTGTTCCGGAGACCCCGGGACTTTTGTGTTGATAAGCGAATTTACTGAATTGGCGAATGCAAGTTATCGGCTTTACTATCGTGATAGTTCTTCCGGCGGCACGGATGATGGCACATCGGATACAGGCGTGGACAACAAGTCTTACGCTGATACCGGTATCCTTTTCACAGGCAGCAAAATCGAAGGGCAATTCAGTCTGCCTTTTCAGACCTATTTTTTGCCAGCCAATCAAACCCGGGAAACAGGGCTGCAAATTGTTGAAAATTACAAATATCCGCTGGCAATTCAATCGCTTTCACAAACTTTCATCTTGCCGGTTACAGCGACGCTTTCAATCGCCGACACAAGCGCCCCGTTGCAAATACCGATCAGCGTTCCCGTTCGTATTTCGCAATTAGATAACGAGGAAGTCAACCGCGTGCAAATGGCGATTTTGTTTGACTCGCTAAATTTGCATTTTGACAGCGTTTCCGTTGCCAACTCGCTAACGAGCTCTTGGGACAGCACAGATGCGAATCTGTCCGGAGATACAATTTTTGTCCGCTTTGCCGGAAATACTCCGCTGGATTTTGCCGGCGGGACATTGTTCTGGCTAAATTTTTTGCCTGTCGGAGCTGTAGGGTCAATTGCGGTAGTCTCTATCGATTCGGCGGTGTTGAATAACGGCTATCCGTTTGTTGCCGCCAATAATGGCTCAGTTTCTATTCTGCCGGCGCCGGAACTCGCCTTGACGCTGCCGGATACTACTGTCGTTTCGGGTACATTAGTTTCTCTGCCAATTACTGTGGCTGATCTTTCGTCGCTTTTTGTGCGAAATTGCCATCTGATCGTTCAATACAGCAAATTTGCCCTGCAAGCGACATCTGTGAGCCTTGACAATACAATTGCCCAGGGCAGTGATCTCGTGACAAATTTCAGCGGTGTGAGAGCAGTAATCGATATTGCCAGCGCTGATCCTTTGAGCGGTAGCGGCGTACTTGCGTGGCTACAATTCAATGTCATCGGCGACAATGGCGCTTTTTCAGATTTAATCTTTTCCGAGGCGCAATTTAACGAGGGTGTTCCCGTCGCGCTGCCGGGAAACGGACGCGTTTCCATCATTGGGCCGGCTCCGATGGAAGTGACCTTTGCCATTCCGGACACGATTGTTTCGCCGCAAATTTCACTCAAAATGCCAGTGATCGTGTCCGATCTCACTCCGCTCAATGTGACTTCTTTCCGGGTAAATCTTTCTTTTGACGAGGCAGTGGTTGACTATATTTCGCTGCAAAAAGTCGGCACAATCACAGAAAATTGGGACCCGTCAGTTTACGACCTGGGAAACAGCCTGGCGATTGTCGGCGGAGGTTCGCCTGCGCTGCATGGCGAAGGTGTGCTGTTTTATTTGAATTTTCAAGTTGTCGGCAGAAATGGTGCACAAACAAATATTGCCTTTGACGCCGTGCAATTGGGTGGCGCCAATGCGGATATTTTTGCCGACAATGGCTCCGTCTCCGTGCAAGGGGCGATTCCCGTCGAGTTGGCTGATTTCTCGGCAAAAATACTGAATGGAAATGTTCTTGTGAATTGGGTAACTCTTTCCGAAAGCGATAATTACGGATTTTATTTGCAAAGAAAAGATGACTCACAAGCACATTGGAAAGAAATCTCATTTGTGCCGGCGGCTGGAAGTCCGACAACGGCAAATCAATATTCTTATATTGATAAGCATCCTCCGCAGGGAGTTTTGTTTTACCGGTTGAAACAGCAGGATTTGGACGGCGCTGTGCAATTTTCTGAAGAAATAAAAATATCAATTTCCGCTCCGACGACTCTTGTGCTCAGGCAAAATTATCCCAATCCTTTTAACAGTTCAACCGTCATTAATTTTGAGATTCCAAAGCGCGAGGGCGAGTCAATGAGCTTGATTGTTTTCAATACGTTGGGTCAACCGATTCGTACTTTGGTTAGCAATGCGAGTTCGACGCCCGGCAGTCATCAGATTACCTGGGACGGAAAAAACGATTCATTCCAACCGGTGAGCAGCGGAGTTTACTATTTACGGCTCACAGTGGGGAAGACGTCTTTGTATCGCAAGCTGCTGTTCCTTCGTTGATTTCATTTCCTTGCCAAAAGGGGAGGGTTGATGCGAAATTTTATCATTCGGCGTTTTTTAGTGCTGATTCCGCTTTACTTTGGAATTACGATCATCACTTTTCTCATCATCCATCTGGCGCCCGGAAAACCGTCTGATCTGGAAGCGCAAATCAAGCCGGGCATGGCGATGGCGCGAGCGCGGCTGGAAAAAATTTACGGATTGGATAAGCCGCTGCACGTGCAATACTGGCTTTGGTTCAAAAAAATGATTGTTTTTGATTTTGGCAATTCTTTCAAAGACCACCAACCGGTGCTGGAAAAAATCCGTGAAACGCTGCCCAATACCATTTTGCTGAATCTGGCGTCGCTTCTTTTGATTTATTTAATTGCCGTCCCCATTGGCATTCTCTCTGCCGTGAAACAGTACTCGCCGTTTGACAAAATTTCCACAATTTTCGTCTTCATTGGCATGGCAATTCCCAGTTTCTGGCTGGCGCTGTTGCTCATCCTCGTTTTTTCCGTGAAATTAGCCTGGCTGCCAATTTCCGGAATGCACTCTTTGTATTTTCAATTTCAAAATTTATCTTTTTGGGCAAAAACAATGGATATTTTTCGCCACGCGTTATTGCCGGTCATTGTGCTGTCGCTTTCGGGATTGGCATGGCTTTCCCGATACACCCGCTCGAGCGTGCTGGAAATTATTCGCCAGGATTACATCACCACTGCCCGCGCCAAAGGATTGAGCGAGCGGAAGGTCATTTTCAAACACGCGCTGCGGAATGCGTTGCTGCCCATTGTGACAATTCTGGGATTAAGTCTGCCCGGGCTGATTAGCGGCAGCGTCATCGTGGAAACTATTTTTGCCTGGCCCGGCATGGGACGGTTAGCCTACCAGGCGGTGCTTGCGCGGGACTATCCGGTGATCATGGGCGCTTCCGTATTTTCAGTTTTTCTGTTGCTATTTGGCAATTTGGTTGCTGATTTGCTGTATGCCGTCGTCGATCCGAGGATTAAATATGAATAGTGACGAAAAATCTTCTTCTCTGTTACGAATTTTTTTTCGACAATATGCCCGAAATCGACTTGCTATCACCGCGGCGATCGTGCTGGCATTTCTTTTTCTGGCGGCGATTGTCGGACCTCTGCTGACTCGTTTCGACCCAGATGAAATTCATCTCGACGAAATTTACCAACGGCCATCGTTGGGGCACTTTTTTGGTACGGACATGAACGGACGCGATGTTTTCGTCCGCGTACTTTACGGCGCTCGCATTTCCATGAGTGTGGGATTCATTTCTTCCGGATTGGCGGGCATCATCGGCGTTTTGATCGGTGCGCTGGCCGGATTTTTCGGCGGTAAAATAGATAGCCTGCTCATGCGGCTGGTGGATTTGATTCTTTCAATTCCTTCTTTTTTTCTGCTGCTCATGGTCATTGCCATGCTGGAGCCCAACATTTACAACGTGATGATCGTCATCGCGCTTACGAGTTGGCCCGGGCTGGCGCGAATGGTCCGGGCAGAGGTACTTTCTGTTCGTGAGAGAGATTACATTCAGGCAGCAATAGCATTGGGAATAGGCCGCTGGCGAATTATCTGGAGACATATTATTCCCAATGTCATGGCGCCGGTATTTGTGGCGGTCACTCTTGGCGTGGCGTCGGCGATTTTGATCGAATCCGGGCTTTCATTTTTGGGCCTCGGAGTCCAACCGCCGACTCCCAGTTGGGGAAATATTCTTGCTCAAGGACGTTCTGTGATGCAGTTTGCCTGGTGGATGACAGTTTTCCCGGGACTGGCAATTTTCATTACAGTACTTTGCTACAATCTCGTCGGCGAAGGTCTGCGCGATGCACTGGACCCGAGATTGCGGAGGTGAACTCATTTTTTAGCCCCAGAGGTACAGAGGACTCGGAGAGAAAATATAAAAATTTCCCTTTGAAGGTCGAAGATGCGCCTGGGCGTAGGGAATTAGGGGGATGTAACAGACTGCAAATAAAAAAGTAAACTGATTCAATAACAATAAAAGCGACCATTGCGATCATTAAAAATGAGGATAAAGATGAAGAAAACTCAATTAGTTTTGTGCATTTCTTTGTTTCTGATAATTTTTCTCATCGCTCCCTTGAACGCCCAAACAGAGGAGACAATCTGGTACGGCAAACTCGCAGTTCCGGGCGGCGAACTCTCTATCGTTTTTCACGTAAACAAATCCGCTGACAATAAAATCACCGCCACAATGGATAGCCCGGATCAGGGCGCCAAGGGGATTGGCGTGAGCAAAGTGGAAATGGCCGGAGACTCGGTTCGTTTTGAAGTCGCTGTAGCCGCCGGATTTTATTCGGGAAAATTTACTTCTGATTCCACGATCAGCGGAAAATGGCACCAGTCAGGCATGGAATTCCCGTTAGCTCTCAAAAGAGTGGAAAAAATTCCTGAAGTCGCCAGGCCTCAGGAGCCGAAGAAACCTTATCCTTACAACGAAATTGAAGTAAATTTTGAAAACAAAAGCGCGGGAATAAAATTAGCTGGCACCCTTACTGAGCCCAAAACCAACGGCCCTTTTCCGGCCGTCGTTTTAATTACCGGTTCCGGCGCGCAGGACAGAAACGAGACGATTTTTAACCACAAGCCTTTTCTGGTCATTGCCGATTATCTGACGCGCCGGGGCATTGCTGTGTTGCGTTATGATGACCGCGGTGTGGGTGGTTCCGGCGGAAAATTGTCCCAATCTACCAGCGAAGATTTAGCCGGAGACGTGCTGGCGGCGATTGATTTTTTGAAATCGAGAAAGGAAATTGACACCCAAAAAATTGGGCTCATCGGCCACAGCGAAGGGGGCATCATCGCGCCCATGGTTGCCGCAAAATCAAAAGATGTCGCCTTCATCGTGCTGCTGGCCGGAACGGGCGTTAGCGGCGAGGAAATTCTGGTTATTCAGGCTGCTGCGATGCTGAAAGCTGCCGGGATTTCTGACGAACTGATTGAGAAAAATCGCGTTCGTCAGAAAAAGTTGTTCTCCATCATAAAAGCCAATCCCGACGATTCGCTGGCGCTGGCGAAGATGAAAGAATTCATGCAAAAAAGTCTGGCGGAATTCACGGATCAGGAAAAAGCGCTGATTGGTTTGTCGGAAAAAAAATTGGACATGCAATTAAAGCCACTTTTGAGCCGTTGGTTCAGATTTTTTCTGACTTACGATCCCAAACAAGCGCTGCGGAAAGTCACCTGTCCCGTGCTGGCGCTCAATGGCGAAAAAGATTTGCAGGTCCCGCCTGATGCCAATTTGCCGGAAATTGAAAAGGCACTTCAGAAAGCTGGGAATACCGATGTAACAATTAAAAAATTACCAGGATTGAACCATTTATTCCAGCCGGCACAGACGGGGCTGGTGCAAGAATACGGAAAAATTGAAACTACGTTTTCGCCGGAAGTGCTGAAAATTATTGGGGATTGGATTGGGAAGCGGGTGGGGGAGTAGGGAGCTAACGACACGTTTCAGTGGTTAAAACCGCCTCAGACAAAAGCGA
>JAADFU010000027.1:34042-36720 GCA_013152715.1 Calditrichota bacterium | reverse complement strand
CTGGGACGCCACGGACAATCAGCGCCGTCCGGTTTCCACCGGCGTTTATTTTTATCGCCTTGAAGCGGAGAAATTTGTTGCCGCGAGAAAACTTCTTTTGATTCGCTAATATAGACAAGGTGTAGTCCACCTTCGAGGTCAATGTTGTTGACTTAAGTATTTTTCAATTTTTTGATTTTATCGACGGTCCATTTATTCACTGGCATTTTGGAGATTCTTGGTTGTGATTTGGGTTTTGTTTTTGGTTTATAATATCGAATCCGAGCGATGTCGTGTAAAAGTTCTTTGAAAATATCAATAGCAATATTCGGTTTTTCCGCCGTAAGCACAGCAATTTCATTGGCAAAGGTTTTGACAGCGTGTTTAAATTGGGGTTCCGCTGATTTATTTTCAGCGTTTTCATGGACAAGCTGCATCAGAAAACGAGCGATAACACTCATAATTGCCACTGAAAACAACTCCTGCATAATACCGTTATAGCTTTTGCTGTGAAACTTTTCGATTTCAATGGACACCTTTTCATCTCGATAATAGGTTTCGACTTCCCAACGCCGAAAATACAACGCTCGAATATCATTTTGCGTATAGCGTTGTTTGTCAAATAGATTTGTTAACAAGACCGATATGTCGCCTTTTGCATTGACTAATTTTATCACCCGAAGCTTAATCGGCCTTAATTGTTTTCGTTCAGCGGTAGTCACCTTTCTTGAGTACTTGTAGCTGGGGTCGATATAAATAATGTCTTCATTTTTATCGCTTTTAATAAATTGTTCGACCGCAGGGAAAGTGTGTGTTGCGTTACAGCGAAAAATATAGTGCCCTGAATATTGTTCATTGAGTATTTTAAATATTTCATATGAAGGATAGCCTCGATCCATTAACAACAATTGGTTTACAGGGATACGATGCAATAACTTAATAAATTCATCTCGTTCAGAAGCATTGTTAGCTGCAACGCTTCTGGCGATGGGGAAGCGTCGAAAAACATCATATATGGTGGTAACCAGACATTGTGGATAATGGCCTTTGCCACAATTGTGTAATCTACTATTGGGATCAAATTTTTCTCGAAGTTCATCGGTAGCAGGTAGCAGATATTTTGATCCATCAATAGCAAAGACAAACATTTTTTTCCATTGATGAAGGGGAGAGTGGGGATATGAATGATGGACAATGTTGACCGCATCGTAGAAGATATTCTCAAACACGCGCCACGATAGCTTTTTTCGGGCTTTGGTGACAGCACTTCGATGGATTGAGGTGGGCTCTGGCCATAAGTTGGACCGTTTGGCGTGTTTAAAGAAATCAGTTGCTCGGATATCCACACCGTCATTTTTGGAATTCATGGTCAGATGCAGAATGAAGACCAGCAATTTGGGAAACGGCAGCTTGCGATTCCGTGTAAAATGGCTATTGTTTTCTTTAAAGTGAGCTGGAATGTTTTTTGGAATTAAATTAACTAATTTTTGCAGAATTTGTTTAATGTTTTGAATTGACGGTTGTCTTTGGTTGGCAGCTCAAGGTTATCCTCCAATTCTTGTCTTTAATTTTTAGGCTACTTAATTTAATAAAAAATAAAAACTTTTAATGAATTTGTCAAGTAGTTTTTTAAAAAAATTTAAATATTCTTTCCCTTAAGTCAACAACATTGACTTTTGCAGTGGGGTACACGTGGGATAAAAAAATTAGAAGAAATCTATGGCTGGTGAACTTTTTCATTCAGGCGTTGTTAAATTTTTTTTCGCGGATAAGACCGAAAAGTGGATGCGCTGCAAAAAAATGTTTGCTTTATCGGTTTAATTTTTTAAATTAATGAAAATGATTTTCAGGAAGGAATCAATGGAACGATTGAAGCGACTTTTTCACAAAACCTATGGCACGGCGCCCGATAAAATTGTTTCGTTGAAAGGCGATGGTTCTGATCGAAAAATTTATCGCATATTTTTTGATTTGCAGACTGTGATCGGTATCATCGGCAATGATTTTGATGAGAATGTGGCGTTTGTGGAATTCACCAACCATTTTCGCCGGGAAGGACTACGCGTGCCGGAAATTTACGCTGTGGATTTGAAGAACGGCGTGTATCTGGAAGAGGACCTTGGCGAGTGGACGCTTTTCGACTGGATGTGCGAGATCCGCAAGCAGGACGGATTCAATGAAAAAATCCGGAACATGTACCGCCAGGTGATCGAGTATTTGCCAAATTTTCAGATCAAAGCCGGTGCCAGTATCGATTACACGCTTTGCTACCAACACGTCATTTTTGGCAGGCATTCCATGAACTGGGATTTGCACTATTTTTTGAATCGTTTTCTGGAAGTATTTTTCAAACAAAAAGTGGATCAAAATGAAGTCGAACGTGATTTTAATGCGCTGATCGATTTTCTGTTGGAAGAGGACCGAAAGTATTTTCTTTACCGCGATTTCCAGTCAAGAAATGTGATGATCAAAGATGAGATGCCTTATTTCATCGACTACCAGTCCGGTCGAAAAGGCGCGCTGCAGTACGACGCGGCGTCGCTGCTTTACGATGCCAAAGCCAATTTGCCGCAGGATTTTCGGGAAGAATTGATCACGGCATATCTGGAGAAAGTACAGGAATTCGAGCCAGTGGACGAGAATCGTTTCATGCGCTATTTTTACGGATTTGTGCTTATTCGTATGATGCAGGCGTTCGG
>JAADFU010000027.1:0-33927 GCA_013152715.1 Calditrichota bacterium | reverse complement strand
ATACCGACGCTGCGCCGCATTTACGAGGGACTTGTTGTTGACGAAGAATTGTACCGCATGGGAGAAGAACAGTGACAGATTTGGTGGTTGATCTTTTCAGTTTTGGTTATCAAAAATCGGGCATTCCCAAGGACGATACCGGAAACAACGGGGGCTTTGTGTTTGATTGCCGTTTTTTGCCCAATCCGGGCAGGGAGCCGGAATATGCTGATTTGACCGGAAAAGATGCAGAAGTTATTTCTTATCTGGAAAAATATCCGCAGGTGAGTGAATTTTTACAGGCGGCAAAAAAAATTATTGATCTTGCTATTGAGAATTATCGCGAGCGAGGATTTGCCCATTTGATGATTTCATTCGGCTGCACCGGCGGCCAACATCGTTCGGTGTATTGTGCGGAACGCATGCGAGAATATTTGGCTGAGAAGTCGATTACGGTGAGATTGCACCACGCCGAATTGGAGCGAGGCCAGCCATGAAAGCGATGATTTTAGCTGCCGGATTCGGCACACGGCTTAAGCCATTGACTGAGACTATCCCCAAAGCGCTGGTCCCTGTGCACGGCATTCCGATGTTGGAATTTATCATTCCTAAATTGAAAAATTGCGGCGTCACGGAAATCGTCATCAATCTGCACCATTTCCCCGAGCAAATCAAAGATTTTGTCAGAAAAAATAACTCATTTGATATTCATGTCGAATTTTCTTTTGAACCAGAGATTCTGGGCACCGGCGGCGGCATTCGAAAAGCGGCTTCGTTTTTGAGAGACAGCGATCCTTTCATTGTTCACAATGTGGATATCCTTTCTACTGTTAATCTCAAAGAAGTGACCGACTTTCACCTTGCGCAAAAAAGTCTCGCCACGCTGGTAGTGAAGGAAAGAAAAACGACGCGTTTTCTGGTGATTGATGAAAAAAATCGAATTTGCGGCCACGAAGATGTTTCCCGAAATCGCATTCGCATTCGCCGCGAGCCCGTCGGATCGGTGCGTCGGCTTGGGTTTTGCGGCATTCATGTGATTTCGCCAAAAATTTTTGATCTGATGACTCGCGAGGGACGATTTTCCATCATCGACGTCTATCTCGATCTCATTGAAAAAGGATATCCCGTCGGGGCGTTTGACATTACCGGAAATTACTGGCGGGACGTCGGGAAAGTTTACAGCTTGGATGAGTTGGAAGATGATTTTAGAAATGGGATGATTTCTGTGGGAAATTTGACTTCAAGCAAAAAATAAGAAATAAATCAGGAGATCATCGTTTTCTAACGTGAAAATAAATAATTCCGATTTTGCAAGTTCATATAAAAACCCGCCTTGAAAACGGCGAGGATGGAATGGCAGGAAAGAGATTTAAGAAAATTTTATTTCTTCAGCCCAAAAGCCTGATCTTCGTTTTTCTGGCTCTGGCGCTGGTGATGTTTTCGTCGGCGCTGATCGAGCTGCATCAGAGCAAAAGAGAATTGTTGGATTTGATGGAGGAACATGCCAGCACGCTGCTGGCGACGGTCATTTCGTCCTCACGAAACGCTTTGCTGACTTACGATCATTTGGAAATGTTTTTGGAAGACCGCCTGCTCAACGACGCGATGTTCCTCAAGTTTTTGTTGCAACAAAACAAAATTAACAATAAATTTTTGCGTCAGTTTTCCGAAGAATATCATATTTTTCGCATTCAAATATTTCGCCATGACGGCAAATTAATGTATTCCAGCCATGGGCAATTGCACAAGCGCGATTTATTGGAAAGCGCAGCACGAGAAAATCTGGCGCCAATTTTTAGCGGCGAACAGGACACGCTGATTCTCGGCTATCATCGCGCTGAAAAAGAAGAAGGCATGAGATATATTGTTGCCCTTGCTACGGAGAATCACGGCGCAATTGTGCTGAATCTGGAAGCGGCAGAGTTACTGGCATTCCGCCGCGAGATCGGTTTCGGTTCGCTCTTGAAAGAAATCAGTGCGAACAAGGGTATTCGCTACGTGGTTTTGCAGGATTCGAGTGGAATTATTGCTGCCAGCGGTGACGTGAAAAGTATGGAAAAAATTACCGAGTCACAGTTTTTGCTGAGTGCCACACGTGATACTTTGCTGCACACGCGCGAGTTTCCCTTTGGGACCGAAACTATTTTCGAGGCTGTGCAGTCATTTTATTTTGATGAATTTTTTGTGGGTGTCTTCCGACTGGGAATTTCCATGGAACCGCTGAATCAAATCAGAGCCCGGCTCTACCGCAGAATTGTCATCATCAGCATTATTTTGTTAGTTTTCGGCTTTGTGGTAATGATTTTTATTTTCATCAGGCAAAATTACAGCTTGCTGGAAAAGCAATATCAAATTGTGGAGACGTATTCGGCAAACGTCATCCAAAATGTCAGCGATGCCATCATTGTGCTCGATCCTGAGCGGCGTATCAGTCTGTGGAATCGCGCTGCGGAAGAAATTTTTCAAATCAAAGCCTCGGACGCACTGAACAAAGATTTAAGAACAATATTTTCGTCCGATCAGTGCGAGGAAATTTTGCACTCGGAATCAGCGATGAAGCAAATTGAATGCAAAATCAAAGATCAGAATCGGGTTTTGCTCGTGTCGCGGGCTCAATTTCAAGATGAACGCGATCGCGAAAATGTCATTCTTGTCATTCGCGACCTGACGGAACAGCTTCAATTGCAAGCGCAAATCGAGCGTCAGGAAAGAATGTCGGCCATGGGGGAACTGGCATCCGGCGTCGCCCATGAAATTCGCAATCCGTTAAATTCGATTAACACCATCGTCCAGCAACTCAACAAAGACTTTGAACCAAAATCTGAAGCCGATGAATATCACCAATTAGCGGAAATTGTCCTCAAGGAAGTCAGTCGGATCAACCAGACCGTGGAGGATTTCCTGCGCTTCGCCAGACCGTTGCCGGTGCATCCGGAAAAAATTAAGTTGTCAGATTTTTTTGAATCTTTGAAAAAGCAATATCAGAATGTGCTGCAGAAACAAAAGATTGAGTTGATATTGAATCTTCAATGGGACGGCGAAGTGAAATGGGATCGCATGCAAATGCAACAAGTTTTCATCAATCTGGTTCAAAATTCCATTGATGCAATCAAAGAAAGTGGAAAAATTATCATTAAAACTGAACAGATAAAAAATAATGAAATGAAAATCTCTTTTGCAGATACGGGGACTGGCATATCGCAGGAAATTTTGGACAAAATTTTTAATCTCTATTTCACGACAAAGGCGAAAGGTACTGGCATTGGACTGAGCATTGTGCAAAGAATAATTTTTGAACATGGCGGTATAATCACCGCGCGTCATCGCGATCAGGGCGGTGCGGAATTTATTATCAAGCTTCCCGTCGAAGCAAAGAAAACCGAAAATTTAAGCTAAAAAAGCATATTTCAGGACAACATTTTTTATGGAAAAATTGACTATTTTAATCATTGATGACGAAGAAGCCCAATTGCTCTCACTGAAAAGTTTTTTGCAGCGACGAAAGTACAAAATTCTCACGGCGACAGACGGCAAAGAAGGGCTGGCGCTTGCCGAGAAAAATGCCATTGATCTCGTTCTGACAGATTTCCGCATGCCCGAAATGGATGGCATGACCGTGCTGAAACGCGTCAAAGAACTGAACCCGGAGATCGACATTGTCGTGATGACAGCCTACGGGAACGTGGAAAATGCGGTTGCGATGATGAAATCTGGCGCGTACGATTATTTGACCAAACCGATCAATCTGGACGATCTGGAAATATTGATTGAACGCGTGGCGGAAAAACGAACTTTGCAAGCGGAAAATCGGGCGCTGAAAGAGCAGCTTGTGGGCCGCTATTCGTTCCAAGGCATCATTTCACGCAGCAGCGAGATGGAAAATGTATTGAATACAGCGGCGCGCGTGGCTCCGAGCAAAGCCACGGTGCTCATTCGCGGAGAGAGCGGGACAGGGAAAGAAGTGATTGCCCGCGCCATTCATTTTGCCTCTCCGCGGGGCGACAAACCGTTTGTCATTGTGAACGTGGCGGCGCTGTCGGAAAATTTGCTGGAGAGCGAGCTTTTTGGTCATGAAAAAGGAGCTTTCACCGGCGCGGCGCAGCGACGCATTGGCAGATTTGAGCAAGCGCATACGGGTACACTTTTCATCGACGAAGTGGGAGACATTCCGCTGTCGGTACAAGTAAAATTGCTGCGCGCTATTCAGTTTGGCCAAATCGAACGACTGGGGAGCAATGAAACTATTGAAATAGATGTGCGAATTATTGCTGCTACTCACAGACCTCTGGAAAAAATGTTGGAAGATGGCAATTTCCGAGAAGATCTATTTTATCGGCTCAACGTCGTGAGTGTCTGGATCCCGCCGCTGCGAAAGAGAAAGGCGGACATCCCGCCTTTGGTCGAGTTTTTTATTCAAAAATATGCCGAGCAAAACGAAAAAGATGTCAAAGGCATCACTCGCGAAGCGTTGGACTTTCTGATGAAATATGAATTTCCGGGGAATGTTCGAGAACTGGAAAACATGATCGAAAGCGCTGTGGTGATGTGCCGCGGCGAATTAATCACGCAAAAAGATTTACCTGCCCAGATGAAAACAAAATCCGAACGCGCGATTCTTGATCCCTATCATCTTCAGGGCGGCTATCAAAACAAAATGCAGACATTCGAAAAAGAGATGATCCGTGAAGCTCTTGCTCAGTCCGGCGGGAACCAGAGCGCGGCAGCCAGATTGTTGGGAATTACGGAGCGTCATCTGCGGTCACGGCTGGAAAAATTGGGCATGAAATAAAAAAGGGGTCGCCTCAAAAGATAATTGTTTGGGCTCCACAATAAATGCATTTTTGGGACATAAGTTGCGGTCCAAATTTACTTTTGACGCGACCCCACGATGAAAATTTGAGAATTATTTTTTCTCTTTATTTGTTTTCTTTTCTGCTTTTTCATGCTCGCATTTTGTTTTTTCATGCTCACATTTTGTTTTCTCATGCTCACATTCAGTAGCGTTTTCAGCGTTAGCCTCGGGACAATTCGCACAATCGTGATCTTTAGAGATCAGAACTTTCCCTTTCAAACAATTGCTGACTTTGTCTTTTTGTGCGTGCCGAGTGCATTTACTCTGATTTAATTTTGTTTTGTCAATTTTTTTGGCTTCCACTTTTACGGTGGTTTTTTTTGTTTTGTTGTCCTGCTTTTTGTCTTGAGCCGTTGAAAATACGGTGAAACTGGCCAACACCACAAGAGCTAGCGCAAGAGTTCCAATGAGTTTCCATGATTTCATAGATGACTCCTTTCAAAGTTAGTTTTGTTTTACTGTATCACATTTATTTGGATTGTCAGAATTATGAGCGCAAGTGCCTTCAATAAAATCGAACCCGGTGGATTTGAAATGGACGGTTTCACTCTTCATACGTGTTCCAATTAAATCGATGAATTTTTTTTGTTGCTCCGGGCTCAAGATTTCTTTCTGATTGAGCAAATAATTAATTACCTCAAATTGCAAATCCTTTTGCAGTAGATTTATTTGATCGACATAGGTTAAAATTTGGCTTTTTGTCGCGTGGTTTTCGTTTAAAAGGTCTAATAATTTTAATCTTTTTTCTTTCAAAACATCTGCCAGACTGTCAGCTTTGCTGTGGAAACCGTAGCTCATTTCGCGCATTTGCTTAATCTGATTGTCGGTTAATTGTAGTTTTTGACAGATTGCCTGGCCGCGAAGCGATTTGGCTTCAGTCATGGGGCAGGCTGTGCTCCGCTGGCAGTATTTACGATAAGTCAAAGTGCCAAATGCCGATAAATTTATTATTGTCAATAAAATCAGGCCGAGGATAAAAAGCTTTTTCTTCATGGCTTTTATACTATTCCGGTTTGTTTAAAATTGCTAAAATTCTATTGTTGTCCGTCATCTGGTTCAGCAGTTTGTAATGAAAAATAAACTCCGGCCACCGATTCTGGCGGAATCGTATCAAAAGCGTCTAAATAGGCGTCACGCACCAATTCTTCAGTTGGCGCGGTCGTATTCTGGTCGGTAGCAACAATGCTGTCTGAAAAATTGCCCAGATAAACCCCAAACGTGATTCCTGTAACCAGTAGCAAAAAAATTGCAGCGGCAGTTGCTATTCTGGGAAAGAACTCACTAATGCCAAATCCCCAAGTTTTTTTCTGTTTTCTTTCAGCAAGGCGAAGATAAATTTTTTGCCACAAAAAAGGAGCGGGTGCAATTGGCTTAAGCTCGTGAGCAGGAATATAAATTTTTTTCAAAAATTCAAAATCTACTTGGCATTTGGAACAAACTTCCAGATGGGTTTGAATTGCAATCTTCTCATTTTTAGTCAATTCGCCGTCGATCAAGGCGATAAATTTTTTCTTTGCGGCTGTGCATTTCATCTTTTGGTCTCCTTATAATTATTAGACACACCGCGGGGAAAAATCATTCGGTCGGTTAGATATCCTGTGCTAACGGAAGTAGTTTCTTTGCGAGATTCTCGCGCGCCCGCGAAAGCCGGGATTGGACCGAAGATTCAGAACAATCGAGAATTTCTGCAATTTCTTTCACTGATAATTCTTCGTATCTTTGCAAAACTAAAGCAATGCGTTGATTTTTCGGGAGCGACTGAATTGCCCGTTGAACTATTTTTTCCCGTTCAAAGATTTCGAGATTCTCTTCCGGATTTGTCAGAGTGACGTCTTCGATGTCATGCTCGGATGAATTTTTCGCTTTTACCAGGTCTTGCAGCGAAAACCATGAGTAGCGATTTTTTTGCCTGTTGTAATTCAGACACAAATTGACAGTAATGCGGTAAATCCAGGTGGAGAGACGAGATTGCTGGCGAAAAGTATGCGCAGCTTGAAATATTTTTAAGAATACCTCCTGACACAAATCCTCGGCTTCCTCCCGATTTTTGGCGAATCGAAAGCAGAGATTGAATACCGATGTCTGGTATTTTTCAAATAATCGCTTGAATGCGTTTATGTCGCCTGTGGCAATTTTTGGGAGAAGTTCCTGTTCGCGCAATTTTGTTAGCCGTTAGTTAACCAAATTTTTGACAAGTATCTCCATAATTAGACACTAAAAATGAAAAAATCATTCGCTAGGCATTATTAAATGGAGTTGAAATTTATACTTCTCCCAATTTTTTATGTTCAGTTTTTGATAAAGTTAAAAAACATTCTCATGTTTTGATTTTTCGCCGATTGGGGCGAGTAGTTCGACCAAGCGGTCGAAATTGAAATAAACGGAAAATTTGAAGTAAGTTTGTAACTTACAAATAAATAAAGAATTAAATCAAACAAAATATGCTGGCACAGTAGTTGAATAAGCGGTAACAAATGACAAGCGAAACTATAACTGAAATTAACGACGGAGGTTCAGAATGAGAAACAAAATGTCAACGCTACTGGCTGGTCTATTTGTTTTTTTGCTTTTTTCTGTCGTGGCAGTTTTTGCCCAGCAAACAGATAACACTAAGGCAAAAGTCAAGACGCAGCAGCAAGTCACAGTCGATCCCAGCAAAATGCAGCATGGTTACCATTTTGTTGATAAAAATGGCGACGGCTTTAATGACAACGCGCCTGACCACGACGGTGATGGAATTCCAAATGGCGTTGATCCGGATTACACGGGTCCCAAAAATCGAAAAGCCGGCCAGGGAAAAAATTTTATTGACCGAAACGGTGACGGCATTAACGACAATCAAGGTAGTGGAAAAGGTTTTCGCGGACATGGCCGACGAGGTGGGTTTGGGTCCGGCAATAAAGTCGGAAATGGCAATCGCACCGGCGTCTGCGATGGCACGGGGCCAAAAGGCAACAGAGCGAATCAACCGAATAAATAACCAATCAACGCAAATTCTCCGGCAGCCTGATTTGTAGCGCCGGGGAATTTGCAATTTTATCATTAAATCACATGGAGGTAACTTTATGAAATCACATGTAAACAGCTCAGCAGTTTGGATTTTGACTGTTGCAATGGCAGGACTTTTCCTGTTTTCACTGCCGTTGACCGCGCAGGACATGGGGCGCCATCATGGCAATCGCGCCTGGCCTGATTCGCTGGAAACAGTGACGGTGCAGGGTGTTGTTGTTCAGGATTCTCTCGTCCACATGTTTTACTTGCTCGATGTTGACGGCGACGGAGTCGGAGATTACGGATTGGCATTCGGTCCTGACTGGTATCAGCCGGAGAGCGGCGCGCAACGCCCGCAGGTCGGAGATACTGTGGAAATTGTCGGGCTGGTCCGCGAAAATCCCATGCTGCCGGTAATCGTAGTTTTTGAAATTGATGGAATGCTGTGGCGCGAACCAGTGGAAAATTGGTGGCATCATTCGCAATGGCCTGACTCATTGCAGAGAGTGACCGTGACCGGTACTGTGCTGGTCGATACAACGTATTTTTATTTTCACTATTATCTTGATGAAAATAATGACGGTGAAGCCGATTATTTTCTCAATTTTGGACCGCCCTGGTATCAGCCGGAAGGAGTGGAGAAACCGAGCGCTGGTTCAATTGTTACGGTTGAAGGCGGCATAAATGAAGGGCGCCTGATGCCAGTAATTATTGTCTATACTATTGACGGACAGACATGGCGCGAACCGACAGGTCCCGCTCCTTGGGCTGGTCGTTGGGTACATCAAAATTGGCGCGATTCCGTTCGAATTTTTTGCCCAACGGATAGTCTGAGCTGGATGGACATTCCTCCAGGCGCAATGCATGGCGGCGGGCACGGCGGAATGATGTTCCCTGATTCCATGTTTGTGGAGTTTATGCACATTTTTGGCGATAGCCTGCCCGGGCAGCCAGATTCGGCCATGTTTGGATTTCATTTGAATTTTTCCAATCCTTCAGGGCGCTGCATGCAGGGAAGAGGCGTCCCTGTTCGCTTTGCCAAACGTCTGCGCATTGCATTTCATTACGGAAACAGAGATTCTGCAATTTCGCCGCTGGCAAAAGTTTTGCGCCAGGGAAATGTTGTTTTGAAGTATTGGGATGAAAACGCGCAACAGTGGTTTTCGGAAAATCAGATTGAAATTGATCCCAACCAAGAAATCATCTATTTTAAAACGCAGGATGTCAATAGCTATTATGCGCTCACAATTGCCGGTTCGACGACCGACGTCGAAATCAATGAAGCGGTTTTGCCGGAAAAGATTTCGCTGGGGCAAAATTATCCCAATCCGTTTAATCCGAGCACTGCGATTTCCTATCGTGTCGATTTATCGGGAACTTCGGTGAGTCTGAGGGTTTATAATTTGAACGGACAATTGATCAGAACTCTCTACGAAGGCGTTCAGAACGCGGGTATGCATCAAATACAATGGGATGGCAGAAATAGCGCCGGTAATTTAGTCTCCTCGGGAATCTATATTTACAAGTTGCACGCCGGAGAGACAACTTTGTCGCGGAGGATGATTTTCATGAAATAGGGAAAAATCGTCGATATTCCCGGTTGGTCAGAAGCGTGGGGAAGGCATGAGTTATTCCCCGCGCTAACATTTAACTGAGCAAAAAACATTTTTTAAATCGCTAACACAGCCAGAGAAGGAAAGCGTCGCATCGACTCGCAAATTCAAGCATCAAACAGGGAGCTTGCTTTAAGAGTTTTTTTAGTAGAATTATGAGGTCTTGAAATGCATCAAAGGGAAAAGAAATATTTTCCAATTTTGCTCGCATTGATTTTTCTTTTGTCATCGGCAAAGTTGTTTGGTCAGTGGGGATTCCAGATGTCGTTGAATCAGGAATACAACAATAATCCGTTTCACTTGCCGCAACAGGAAAAAAGTTGGGTTTCTTCGGCGCTGTTGGGCGCGGAGCGAAGTTGGAAACACTGGGACTTGAGTTATGAGGGGCTTTATTCGGATTTTGCCAATATGAGGGATCGTAATTTTTATTGGCATTCATTGACGCTGCAGGCGGGAAGCGATACGACCATGTTCAGCTTGAGCGCGGAGCAGCGGATCGATAAAACAGGTTATGATTTGTACGATTATTGGAATACAAATGCGCAAGTGACGCATCGTTTTTTTGTGAAGAATTTTACGATCAATCTGAGCGGTCGCGCTGAAATGAATTTTTTCAATCAGGTTCAGGAATTGAATAATATGAAATTTTCAGCGGGAATCGGTTTTAATCGCAGCTTTCAGACAAAAACTATATTGATTGCCAGAGCGGACTTTGAATATAAAAATTACCAGAATTCCCAAACGCGCGGACTGTCTGATGCTCCGTTAATGATGGACATGCCCGTGGCAATCGCCGGGTGGGGACGAGAAAACTCAAACGCTAACGGAAATCATGGGTCAAAACGCGGCTACATGGATAACGATCATGGAAGAGGCTTCATGACGCCTCATGCTTACAGCGATTTTGTTAACGCATCCGTCAGTCAGATTGTTTCAATGGTTCGCGTGGCACAGTCTGTGGCGCCCACGCTTGGCGTTGCCTTGCAGTATGTGAATAGAGGTCTGGTTGGCGGAAACAGTCGATTTATCACAGGAGTGGCCGATAGTTACAGCAAGGAATCGGAAATTTTCAACGATCCCATGGGCTACGAGAGTGACGTCATCGGAGCGGAAATTACGAAAATTTTTCCCTGGGCAATCAGATTGAAATTGTCAGCGTATTTTTCAAAAAAGAATTTCACCGCACAGGGCATCTATTCGGATTCGGAAACTTACGATGAAAATGTCCTACGGGTTGATGACACAAAAGTGGCTTATTCTACGATCAGCAAAGATCTGAATTTTTCAGCATTTGCCGTGACCATAGCTGTAAATTATCAATGGTTAGAAAATAGATCGAACAGTTACTGGTACGACTATCGCAATCAGTATGCGGCAATTGGACTCGAATTTTATTTTTAATGATTACGGAGATTGAAGCAGGACATTTAAAAAAAATATTGATTTTGGCTGGAAAATTTGCTAAATAGAAAGTGTGGGCAGTTGTTTTCCGGAAAAGAGCGAATAATTTCAAGCTATTTTGACGAGTAACGTTTTTTGACATCCTCATCCGGGAACATAATTGGAGACGTCAAAAATGAAATATTTACTAACTTTCGCTTTCTTGTTGCTTGTGAGCTTTTATTCCTGTAACAAAAATAATGACGTTACTGCTCCGGGAAAAAATGAATGGTCAGCAACAAAGTTTATTGATTCCCGCTGTCCCGAAGGACTTGCGGGAACGCTTTCCGAAGAATTTACAGAGACAGCAGGCTCGGGGCATTATCTGAATTATTGGAATTACCGTGATGACACGCTAAAACTTCACCTCCTGTTCGATTGTACGTGCTATTCCGCTTTTCAGGATAGCGCTGTGATCGGCGATGGCTGGCTGCACATTTTTTTGAAGGACACGTCCGGCTACCACGCGCGGTGCATTTGTTCTCATGCGAGCGAATTGGATTTTTTCCTGCCCGGCGCAAGTCAGGTAGGAATGCAGCTAAACATTCAATTTTACGGGAGTGAAAATTATGCCGCGTGTCTGGACACTTTACTCGAAATTGGGTTGTGAAATTTAAATTATTCGTCGGCACATTATTGAGCTTTGAAATGAAAAATTTAGGCTCAAATTGAGGTGATTTTGTGAAAAGAAAAATTATGACATATCTGTTTTTTGCATTTTTGTTTCCTGTTTTGTTGTTTGCGCAGCAACCGGATAGCACGCAAAAAACTCAGAAAATTACCACTAAAGATAAATCTGCCGTCAAGAAAAATGTGACGAAAAATGCCGCCAAGAAAGAGGGAAAAAAGTTGTCCGGATTTGTCGATAAAAACGCTAATGGCGTGGACGACCGTCTTGAGAAACGCGGGAAGCATGGGATGAAAAAAGGAAAATCTGATATTTTCATAGACAGGGATGGCGACGGCATTTGCGATGGCAGGGAGTCGGCAATCGGTTTGAAAAAAATTATGAACCGCCGGCATCGCGGAAGAGGGCCAATGCACTAAAGAGAAACAAAATTCCGCACCGGTGTTTTCATTGTATTTTTTCTCTGAAGTCAAAGCCGATCCGGCAGAATCGTCGGACCGGCTTTTTTGCGCGAAAATTAATAATTCAAGGAACTGATCCCGCTGAGAATCGCCCCGCCGGTAGCGACAAATGCGAAGACAATGCCAACAATTACGATGAGAATCAATACTCCGTTGATGATAAAATACGTTTTTAGTTTGGACATCGTTTCCAGAAACGCCGTCGAGTCTCCGGTTGAACGCGCAGCGTCGATTTTGGAAGCCGCACCGTAGAGAAGAACGCCCATCCAAATCGGCAGCCAGCAGACGACAATGCCCACAATTGTGAAAATCATCAGCACGCCGTAAATAATCGAAACAATGCCGATCAATTTCAGCCAGCCTTTGGCGTCGTAGAGCGGAGAACTCATTTGCTGCACCACTTCTTTTTCTTCCATTCAAGCCTCCTTGGTTTTTGTGAGAGACCTCGTCTTAATTTTTGTGAGATCTATGCGCTGAATTTCTGAATACAGAAAAATCAAAGATAAACTGCTGTATTCATTATGAGCGCCGGAATGAGAAATATGAGAATGGTGATCAGAATGAACGCTACCAGGCTGATGAAGAAAAAGTTGAATTTCTCTTCTTCCGGGCACAAAACGATTTTTTCGTAGCCAACCCAGAATTGCCAAAAGCCGTAAACGCCGACAATCGAAAGCCAGTAAAGCGGAGGAATAATGAAAAAAATGCACGACGCGAAAATCGGCGCTGAGGCAAAAATAGCCAATTTCAAATATGTTTGCGTATTTTCTTCAGCATTGAAGCTGCTTGCCAGGTGGGTCATAATTTTCGCGAGAAGGTAGATGCCGGCGATGGCAAAACCGTAGAATAAAACAGCCCAGAGCAAAGAACGGAATAAATTTTCACCGGAAAAAATTAATCCCAGAAATCCGGCAATCGCAGGAATTGCGGCAGTGAACAACAAATAATTTTTAATCAATTCCTTTTCGGAAATGGCGTCTTCTCTCAGTTCATCCCACCCGGTCATTGGCGGCAAGAGTGTGGATTTCATCCGATTCAATAAACGATTCATTTTGCCCTCCGTAGAATTGAAGCGAATTTACATTTGACACATGAACGCGGCTTGAAAATTTCAGAATACAAAAAATGATTTACATTTCTTTGCCAAGAATTTTTTCCGGCAAGCGCTTACAGTCTTTCCAGACGATAAAATCATCCCTCGACCCAAACGTTATCTTTCCCGACTTGTTCCGCCAATTTATTGGCAAGATCGGGTGTCAAGTGAGTAAAAATTTTTCGCGAACGTAAAACATAGGAACCGTTTTTCGGCGTACGGACATTGATGTACACCGGAACTTGTCCTTTGGATTGCGTCAGTAAATTTTTGATGTTGAAAATTTTTTCCCGGGACATGTTTCCCGCGTCGATTCGAATGTGCAGTTTTTCGCCCAACTGATTCCAGACCTGATCGAATGGTATCACTTGATCGCAAATGAGTTTCGGCGACTTTTGGCCTTCTTGAGAGGATGCTTTCCCGGTGATAAAAATCAGTTTGTCTTCCTGAAGGTGTTCTTTGTACTTCTGATAGGCGTCGGCAAACACGACAACTTCGCCGGCTTGTGTCAAATCTTCGACGGTGATAAATGCCATAATGCGTTTTTTCTTGTCGATATGCGTTTTGATGTGGGTGACCATGGCGCCTACGCGCACCGGATCGTTATTCTTTTTAGTCAGAAGTGATTTCAGAGAGTCACAGGAAAAAAGTTTGAGCACAAATGCGTATTGCGACAGCGGATGGCCGGAAAAATAAAATCCCAGGACGTCTTTTTCATAATTTAATTTGTCCCGTTCCGTCCATTTTTCAGTTTCCGGAAGCGGGGGAGTGTCCAAATGTTGCGTCTCGGGCGCAGTGCTAAAAATACTCGTCTGCCCATTGGCGCGCTGGGACGCCATTCGTTGGCCGAAGTGAACTGCCGTATCGATGGCTTCAAATTGCTGTGCGCGGTGTCCTTCGAGTGAATCCATGGCGCCAGCCTGGATCAAACTTTCCAGAACTTTTTTATTCACTAACCGCAGGTCCACGTGTTGGCACAAGTCAAAAAGCGTTTTAAAGGAACCTTCTTTTTCTCTGGCTTGAATGATGGATAAAATAGCATTTTTGCCGACATTTTTGATGGCGAGCAGGCCGAAACGAATTTTCCCATTTTCGACTTTGAATTTCAAATCGCTGAAATTGACGTCCGGCGGTAAAATTTCCAGTCCCATGCGCTTGCATTCTTCAATGAGGATCACGATGCGGTCTGAGTCGGTCATTTCGCTGGTTAAATTAGCCGCCATGAATTCGGCCGGATAATGCGCTTTCAAATAGGCAGTCTGGAAAGCGACGACGGAGTAGCCGGCGGCGTGGGATTTGTTGAATCCGTATTCTGCAAACTTTTCAATCAAATCATAAATTTCAATGGCATCGGCTTCGGAAAGGCGGTTTTCCCTGGCGCCCTCGATAAATTCAACTTTGAGCTTCTCCATGACTGATTTGATCTTTTTGCTCATCGCCCGCCGCAACTCGTCCGCTTTTGACATGCTGAAGCCTGCCAACTCGCTGGCGACGCGCATGACCTGTTCCTGATAGACAATAATGCCGTAAGTTTCTTTTAAAATTGGCTCCAGTTTCGGATGAGCGTAAGTTATCGGCGTTCTGCCGTGGCGGCGATCGATAAAATCAGGAATATTTCGCATCGGCCCCGGACGATAAAGAGCGTTCATGGCGATTAAATCGCCGATATTTTGCGGCTGCAACTGAATGAGCGAGTTGCGCATACCGGAACTTTCAAATTGGAACACGCCAACAGTTTCGCCTTTGCTGAAAATTTCCAGCGTTTTGGGATCATCCAAAGGAATTTGATCGGGATCGATGACTTTCCCGCGCGCTTTCAGTTGTTTCAACGTATCGTCAATGACGGTTAGCGTGCGCAGCCCGAGAAAGTCCATTTTCAAAATGCCGATTTTTTCCAACGTCTTGCCGTCGTATTGGGTAGTGATATCTTTTTTTTGTGGCGATTTGTAGAGGGGGGTGTACCGGGTCAATTTTCCCGGCGTAATAACGACGCCTGCGGCATGAATGGACGCATGGCGATGCAATCCTTCCAAAACCAGCGAATTATCAATGAGCTCTTTGTAAATGCCGCCTTTGTTGGCAATTTCGCGCAATTCCGGCACCTGGGCCAGCGCTTTCGTGAGCGTCATTTTTAGCTCCTGCGGAACCAGTTTGGCAATTTTGTCCGCTTCCGCTAAATTGATCTCCAATACTCTGGCGACGTCGCGAATGACGCCGCGTGCGGCCATGGTACCGAAAGTGATGATCTGGGTGACGTTGTCTTCGCCGTATTTGTTTTTAACGTAGCGGATGATTTCTTCGCGTCGTTCAAAACAAAAGTCAATGTCGATGTCCGGCATGCTCACGCGATCCGGGTTGAGAAAACGTTCAAAAAGCAGGTCGTATTGCATGGGCTCGATATTGGTGACGCCCAGGCAGTAGGATACCAGGCTTCCTGCCGCAGATCCGCGGCCGGGGCCCACCGGGATTCCTTCTTTGCGAGCGTGGTCGATAAAATCTTTCACAATCAGAAAATAGCCGGCATAGCCCATTTCTTTAATGATGTCAAGCTCTTTTTCCAGCCGTTGCTTCAATTCCGGCGTGATTTCCGTATATCGTTTTTTCAGCCCTTGTTCGGCGATTTGGTGCAAATATTCATCCAGGGAAAGATGCTGAAAACCCTCGGGAAGATCAAATCTGGGAAGATGAATTTGGTCAAGATCAAGTTCGAGATTGCATTTGTCGGCGATTTTTGTCGTATTTTCAATAGCTTCAGGAAAATCGGAAAACAACTTAATCATTTCGTCCTGCGATTTGAAATAGACCTGGTCGGTGTTAAATCGCATTCGATTGGCGTCTTTGAGTGTTTTGCCGGTTTGAATGCAGAGCAAGATTTCATGGGCGCGGCTATGTTCCTGCTTCAAGTAATGAATGTCATTAGTCGCCACCATTGGGATTCCGAGTTTTTTGCTAAGTTCTGCCATTCCCTGAACGACCGCCTCTTCTTCTTCAATCCCGTGCCGTTGAAGTTCTAAATAAAAATCATCGCCAAATATTTCCCGATATTCCAACGCGGCGCGTTCGGCGGCTTGCATGTCGTTGTTTCTGATTTTGCGGGCAATTTCACCGGACATGCACGCCGACATGGCGATTAAGCCCGAAGAATGTTTGCGAAGCGTGTCTTTGTCTATTCGGGGTTTGTAGTAAAATCCTTCGAGAAATCCAATGGAAACCAATTCCATCAGATTTTGATATCCTTCAAAATTTTTAGCGAGTAATACCAGATGATAGGAGGTATCTTTTTGCTTGTCCGATTTTGTTTTGTCAAGTCGACTTCCTGGCGCAATGTAAACTTCCGCGCCGATGATGGGTTTCAAATCGGCTTTTTTTAATTCCATGTAAAAATTAATCGCACCGAACATGTTGCCGTGATCGGTAATGGCAAAAGCGTCCATGTTGAACGCTTTGCACGTCTCAATGATATCGCTGATGCGGCAGGCCCCGTCTAATAAACTGTAACTGGTGTGATTGTGCAAATGGATAAATTCTGCCATAGCATAAAGTCCCCTGTTTGAAGATTGGTGGAGTGGCTGTAACTTAAATAAAGACAAGACAATAAAAATTAAAAATAACAACCGCTAACAATCGTGCTGGAAGTTTGTTTCATGAGATTTCATATTTCATCGGATGTTTTTAATATAATAAACTAAAACTCAAGAAGCAAGTGCGAAGATGAATTTGAAGAAAAAAAAGGGGAGTTTGTTAACTCAAAACTCCCCTGATGAGAAAAGTTATAATTGTTTGAGATAGCGATAGGCTTTGTTCACATATTCACTGTTGGCAAAAGCGCCGATGAGCCAATTCAATTCCGTTTGGGCGACGTCTGTATCGCCGACTTTCAAAAAGCATAATCCCAACATCAGTTGCGCGTCGTCTTTTTTGTCGGCGGCGTCGAAAGCTGCGACTTTGTTGAATTCGGCGATCGCCTGATAGTATTTTCCCTGGGCATAGTAGCATTCGCCAATCCAATATTGACAATTATCCGCTAGTTTGTGGTTGGGATTAATCTGCAATAACGCGTAAAATTGATCGATCGCGTTTTGATAGCGATGCTCGTTAAATAATTGCAGCGCGTCTTTGTAGGAAATTTCATAATCATCAATAGGCCGATTGGAATTGAGCGTAATGTTTGACGAACTGGCGCTGGTTTCGCTGTAGCCCTGGTCTGTAGTTGATTGTTCGCCGGCGTAATAATTGTTCTCGGACGCCGGGGAAGTTAAACGCGCCTCCAATTTTGCAATCTTTTGATCGTATTGTTGAATTTGCTGCTGCAATTGCTGTTTCAGGGACGTCTTTTCATTGAGCACATTTTCCAGATGATGAATCTCGTCGTTGATGGCGGCCAAAGACGTGTCGTTTTGCTGATTTTGCCCGTCGGATGCGCCAAGAAGTTGATTTAAGTCATCCTGCGGTTGATTAGCGGCAACATCCTGGCTATTGTCCGTCGTTGCTGCTGTTTGCAGGGGCTGGTTTTGTCCCGCGTTGTCGTCTTGCAGCAATTTCATGAGTTCATCCGTCCCATCGTTGCTTTGAGACGACGGATCATTGGCGAAGGCGTCGTTTGCTTCGGACAGCAAGGAACCGAGTTCGTTGTCGCTATTGGTTTGGTCCGAATTTGGTTGTCCGCTGGCGGCGGAAAGCTCGGTCGCTGATGTTGATTGCGAAATTTCTCCGTCAGCTTCATTCAAAAGAGCCATAAGCGTTTGCTCGTCAGCAGCAGATCCATTCCCGGCATCACTTTTTCCCACAACTGAGTCATTGGTTTCAATGCGCGGAGCTCGGCTCACACACAACAAAAACAGACCCAGCGCCACGATGAGCAATGAGACAATGGAGGAGCGGATAAGCGTTTTGCTGTTGTTCATGATGATTCCTCCTCAAAATTTATCGTAAATTTCCATTTTTCCGACTTACTTTTTGGGAATTCAATTTTGTCAGCGCTTACAAAAGAAAGAGCGCCTGTTTGCCAGTGAGATTCGAAAAATAACGGCAATTGTGATCTTCAGCCCGTGTGAAAAAATTGGTAGTGAATGTAATTCGACCAATTGTAGTGCGATGGTTGCAAAAATTGCTCCAAAAATGAGTAACGACAATAATTTTATAAGGGTTTAAATAAATAGTTTGTAAGTAATTGAAAAATAAAAAGAAATGGCGCGTTTAAAAACGCAGTTTTCTCTTTTTTAAAAAAGAGGGAGGAATTTCGCCAGATGGGTTGTATCAGACTGTATCAGTGGCAAGCCGCTGCGCTTCGGCGATGAGCTCGCGGGCGCTATTGATGTGGGCTTCGGATACGGTTTCGCCGCCCAGTAGTTTTGCAATTTCGTAAACGTGTTCACTGGCGGACAGTTTGCGAATCTGGGTTGTCGTGGTTTCATTTGCTGAAGTTTTTTCTACGACAAAATGATGGTCAGCCATGCTGGCGATTTGCGGTAGATGGGTGATACAGATAATCTGATGCGTTTGCGCCAATTTTTTCAGACTGAGCCCCACGGCTTGAGCGATGCGCCCGGAAATTCCGATATCGATTTCGTCAAAAATGAGCGTTGGAATTCTGTCGGCGCTGGCGAGCGAGGATTTCAGCGCCAGCATGATGCGGGAGATTTCTCCGCCGGATGCCACACGAATCAAGGGTTTCAGGTCTTCGCCGGGGTTGGCGGCCATGAAAAATTCCACCTGATCGATGCCGCGTTCGTTGGCGCGAACTCTGCCGCTGTTCACCTCGACAGCTCCTTTTTCGTCCGGAATCTGGGTCACGGAGACTTGAAATCTGGCGTTTTTCATGCTTAGCTGGGATAAATGCGCCTGAACTTCCGCTTCCAGTTTCTGGGCAGCCTGTTTTCTTTTTTCGGATAATTGCAGACAAAGCTTGGTTAGAATTTCTCGCTGGCGTTGGATTTCCTCTTGCTTCCGAGAAATCGCTTCTTCCAAATTTTCAATCAGATGGAGCTCTTGCTCAAGCTGCTGTTTGTACTGAATAATTTCGTCGATGGTTCGTTGGTATTTTCTTTTCAGCGCGGAAAATTGACCCAGTCTGTCGCGGATTTGCTCCAGCCGTTCGGGGTCAATTTCAATATTCTGGCTGTAACTCTGCAAAAATTTGCCGATTTCCTGTGTTGCCACTTGAGCGGATTCGCAGTCATGTCGAATGGGACCCAGCTCCGAATCGATGGCCGCTAATTCTTCCACCATTTCCAGAGTCCGCGATAGCCGATCGTAAATTGATTCCTCGGCGTCGTAAAGCTCGTTGGCGGCTGCGGCGGACAACTGGTATCGCTTTTCGCTGTTTCCGAGTAATTTTTCTTCCTGAATCAGTTCTTTCTCTTCGCCGGGTTGGGGATCAATTTCTTGAATTTCCTGGAGTTGAAATTGGTACAAATCCCGTTTTTCGCGAGACTGTTTCTCTTTTTTGTGTAAATTGTGCAACTCCTCGACGAGCAGAGTGTATTTTCGGTATTCTTGGCCGGTTTCGATGAGCAAATCGGAATAACCACCAAAATCATCGAGGTATTGAATATGATATTTGACTTTGAGTAATGCCTGATGTTCGTGCTGGCCGTGGAGATCGACGAGAAATTCGCCCAATTGCTCCAGCATCGCGTTGGGGAAAGGAGTGTCGTTAACAAAAGCGCGGTTTCGGCCGCTCTGGGAAGATTCCTTTCGCAAAATCAGAGCGTTGTCAAGATTGTCGATTTCGGTCTGTCGCATGAATTCAACGACGTGACGCAAGTGCCCAATTTCAAAAAGAGATTCGGTGATCGCCTTGTTCGTTCCTCTGCGCAGGGCATCCGCCGGAATCTTTTCTCCCAGCGTGGAGCCCAGCGCATCGATGAGAATCGATTTTCCCGCGCCGGTTTCGCCGGTGATGATGTTCAGACCTGCGCTGAATTCAACGTCAATTTTATCTATCAGAGCGAAGTTTTCAACGTGCAAACTCTTTAACATTGCGTTCCTGTTTGGTGATTTTGTTACAAAATAAAAAATGTGTGTCCGGTTTTGGGGAGAAATTAGTCAAAAAATTAAATGCAAAAATGTAGGCCAACCCAATTTAACGAATTACCGCCACCTTGCCAATGCGATTTATGCCGCTCTCTTTGTTGAAAATCACAAACAGATAGACGCCGCTGGCGACATATTTCCCCTGATCGTTCTTGCCATCCCATAGCGCTTGCGCGCCTAAAATTTCATCTTTGGAAATGGTTCTGACAACAGCGCCGTTCTCGGTCATGATGCGAATATCGACGTCGTCGGTCAGATTGGCAATGGAAAATACCGCATCTTTGGGCGGAAAAAATGGATTGGGCCCTGCTTTAATGTCGTTCAGATTTTCTCTGGGTTTAGAAAACGGCGTCACGAGACAGGACAATCCTTCTGTTGAGCCGATGTAAACGCGACCGGTTTCTTCGTCAAATGCAAAAGCGGTTATGTTGTCGCTCACCAACGGACTGTTTTCCGTTGTGTAGTGAGTGAAGGTAATGCCGTCCGGAGCGAGTACACTCACGCCGCCGGTGGTGCCAAACCATTTGTTGTTTCGGATATCGACTTCGACTACGTTAATGTTGTTGCTAATCAGGCCGCCCTGGTAGTAAACATTCCCCTGCGCCCAATAATTTAAACCGTCTTCAGTGGCGATCCAGGCGATGTTATCCTGGTCGATTGCGATATCTTTGACTTTATTAGCTTCCAGACCGTCAACTGTTGTCAAAGTGCCAGATAGGTCGTCATCGGATTTGTCCGTGAGTGTGTTGTTGTAGTCAATAACATTCACGCCGCCGTCGCTGGCGACCCAGACGCGGCCATATTGATCAAAGTCGAGCGCGCGGACGTCGCCGCTGAGAAAACCTTCCTGTCGGGAAAAATACTGCCATTGTTGCAATGCTGAATAGACAGCCACGACGTTGTTGTTTGCCGGTTCGAGGTTGAGAATCCACATGTTGTTGTAGCGATCTTGTTTCAAATCTGTGATCAAAATATAATTCGGATCCGAGCTAATTCCCGAAAAGACATTGGTGGAGAATGTTGTAATTGACGTGAGTGAATCTTTGTCGTCGATGATGGAGACGCCGCCGCCTCGGGTTGCCACCCATTTTCGGTTAAGGTAATCGACAGCAATTGCCTCAATCACATTTTTGGCAAGCCCGTCGTTGGTGGTAAATTGCTGCCAGCGCTGGCGGACATTGCTATTTTTGTCGTCGTATTTAAATACGCCGTCCGTGAGGGAACCGCACCAGAGAATTCCGTTCTGGTCGATTTTCAAACAGGAAATATCGTTCCCCGGCGGCCCGGGGGGATAAAATTCCGTCCATTGATTCGTCTGCTTATTAAAGCGGCCAAGCCCGCCGGAAGCAGTGGTTTTTTGGCGTCCCACCCAGAGCGTGCCGTCGCCGGAAAATACCAGTTTAACCGGCTTGTAAATGTAGGGTGATGCTAAGTGCCAGGACTGCGCCGATGAATCCCACTGGTAAACATAACCTTCAGCGAGAGCAAAAAGCGTGTCCGAAAAAGAGGCCAAATCAAGAACGTTCTCGCTCGGCAGCCCGGTATTCATCTCAATCCAATTATTTTGTTCTTTTTTGGCCACTCCCGCATCTGTCGCTGCGAAAATGGCGTTATTTGTTGCTTCGATGGAATGAACCATATTGGACGGCAGTCCGTGATTCATGGTGTAGTTTGTCCAGCTTTCCGGTGCCATTAAATTCGCTAAGTCAAAACTCGATTGAGCGATGCCATATTCTGTCGCGGCCCAGATTTCTTTTCCATTGAGAAGAAGGGACACGACAGGCGTCTCCACGGGAATTTGTGAGCCCAGATTTTTGTATGTCTCCTTCACTTCTTGGCGTTGAATGTCATACAAACTGATGCCGATGTCCAGGGCAACTAACAGCGAATCGCCCAAAACCGTGAGATCGTTGATCTGATGTCCCAGGTAATCGTCGAATTGAACCCAGGCGCCTGTTTCCGGGTGGTAACAGTTGAGCCAGCCGTCGGAAAATCCGACCCAGACAGCGCCTTTCCCGTCGATAGTAATTGCTTGCGCGTCGAGCGCCGATAAACCGTTTGTATTATAAAATTGTTGAAATGCGCTGTCAGCCAGGTCAAATCGAAACACGCCGCCATTTGTCACGCACCAGATGGCTTCGCTGTCCACAGCCATATCGCGAATGTCAGATTGATTCGTAAACGTGATCCAGTCTCCCACAGCGCCGAATAATTGTGAAATCGTCAGTGCAATGAGCAATAGAATTGTTTTTATTTTCATATTTTGAAGTCACTTTTTTAGTTTCGGGTTTTGAGTTACACCTTTCGGAGTTAGAATGCCCTATTTGAATTTTTACCCAAATTGTCTGTGCAAAATTCTGAACTTTGAGCTCCTAACTATTTCTTGTCAATTTCCGTCACCAATTCAGCCATCTCCAGCGCCGTCATGGCAGCGTCCCAGCCTTTGTTGCCGGCTTTTGTTCCGGCGCGTTCAATGGCCTGTTCGATGGTGTCCGCGGTAATTACGCCGTAAACAGTGGGAACGCCTGTCTGCAAATTCACCTGTGCGATGCCTTTGGTTACTTCAGCGGCGATGTAATTGAAATGAGGCGTAGCGCCGCGGATCAGCGCGCCGAGGCAGATAACGGCGTCGTATTTTTTTGACTGCGCCATTTTCTGCGCCGCCAGGGGAATTTCAAACGATCCCGGCACCCAGGCAATGTCGATGTCATTGTCGTTTGTCTGGTGACGACTCAGGCAATCCAGCGCGCCTTCTAACAGTTTTTTGGAAATGAATTCGTTGAATCTGCTGACAACGATGCCAATTTTTTTATCTTTCCCAATAAATTTTCCTTCAATTATTTTCGGCATAATTCCTCCGGGAATTTATGTTGGCGAATTAAATTTTTCAATCTTTGTTTTGGCTGTTCGTTTTTTTTTATAAAACAGGCCATTTTCAGATGAAATCCCCAGACAAAAAGGCACAAAGAAAAATATTTTTTTCTCGGCGTCTTCCGTCTCTCTGCGCTGAACAAAACAGAACGAAATTTTTATTTGTCAAGCGTGTCCGGCGTTTGGCATTTTTCTCCGTTCAAAATCAGATGGCCTAATTTGTCGCGCTTGGTCTCCAGGTAAAAGGCATTTACCGCATTGGGCTGAATTTCGATGGGAAGCCGCTCCACAATATTCAAACCATAGCCCTGTAGTCCGACAATTTTTTTGGGGTTATTGGTCAGTAGCCGAATATTTCTCACTCCCAAATCAACCAGAATCTGGGCGCCGATGCCGTAATTTCTCAAATCCGCTTTAAATCCCAGCTTTTCATTCGCTTCCACTGTGTCCAGCCCTTCATCCTGAAGTTCATACGCCAGAATTTTGTTTGCCAGCCCGATGCCGCGGCCTTCCTGGCGCATGTAAAGCACAACGCCGCGCCCTTCTTTCTCGATCATTCGCAGTGCATGGTGCAACTGATCCCCACAATCGCAGCGCAGCGATCCTAAAATATCTCCGGTGAGGCATTGAGAATGTACGCGTACGACGATCGGCTCCTCGGTGTTGACATCGCCTTTGACAATTGCCAAGTGGTGGTGTTCGTCAACAGCGCTTTCGTAAAGATAGAGCTTAAAATGTCCGAATTTTGTCGGGAAATTTGCCACCGCCCTACGCGTGACCAGTTTGTCTTTGCGTCGGCGGTATTCGATCAAATCGCGGATAGTGATGATTTTCAAGTTGTGCTGTTTGGCGATTTTCATCAATTTGGGCACGCGCGCCATGCTCCCGTCATCGTCCATGATTTCGCACAAAACGCCGGCCGGGTACAATCCTGCCAGACGAGCCAGGTCAACAACCGCTTCAGTGTGCCCGGCGCGGCTCAATACTCCGCCTGCTTCGGCTTTGATGGGAAAAATGTGTCCCGGTCGGGCGAGATCCGACGGCTTGGCTTCGCCATCAACCAGCGTTTTGATTGTAATCGCTCTGTCGTGGGCAGAAATTCCGGTGGTTGTATTTTTCTTGGCGTCCACGGAAACCGTGAATTGTGTGCCGTGGTGAGCGGTATTTTTCTGGACCATGGCCTCCAATTCCAACTCGGTTAGACGCTCCTGCGTCAGCGGAACGCAAATCAATCCTCTGCCGTAGGTCGCCATAAAATTGACACTCTCCGGCGAGATCTTCGTCGCCGCCATGATAAAATCGCCCTCATTTTCCCGGTCTTCGTCGTCAACGACGATCAAAATTTTTCCATCGCGGAAATCTTCGATGGCTTCTTCAATAGTATTAAATTTAGTCATCTTTTCTTTGGTCTCAAATGTCAAAATTTGTCAAGCCGGACCCTTTCAAAGGGTCGGTTAATTTTCAAACAATCAATCAAATCCCTGTTCCTTAAGCCAATTCTCTGTAATTTTAGTTTTACTCGCTTGGGAAAAAAATTGTTCAATATATTTGGCAAAAAAATCAACTTCGATATTGACTGCGTCGCCGGTATGATTGAACTGAAATGTAGTGCTTTGCCAGGTGTGCGGAATCACGGCGATTTGCAGTCGATTGCCGTCTTTGGCGGCAATGGTCAAACTGACTCCGTTTATGGCGACGGAACCTTTGCCAATAGCGTATTTTTCCAAATTTTCCGGAATTTCGACGATCAGGCTGGATTGGCCGCCGTTTTGATTGATGCGAATGATTTTTCCGACGCCGTCCACGTGGCCTTGGACAATGTGGCCTCCCAATCTGTCGGAAAGCCGCATGGCGCGTTCCAGATTGACGGCGTCGTTTTCTTTCAGGCCGCGCAGCGTGGAACGATTGAGCGTTTCCTCGACGGCATCGACGAAAAAAGCATCCGGTTTGAGGCGGGTCACGGTCAAACAAACGCCGTTTACCGCAATGCTGTGGTCTACCTGCAAATCTTCCAGCACGCGAGACGCGGAAATTTCAAAAATTTTTTTCCCTGCTGCCGATTGAATTGAGCGAACTGTGCCGATTTCTTCTATTAATCCGGTAAACATCTCTTTTAATCAGTTTGATTCTTTTTGCCGGGATAGATGATTTCGCCGTCAACGACAATGTCAGGCCCCAGCTTTGTTAATTTCCAATTTTTTAGTTGCAAACTGTCATCTACGGAGAGAATGTCCAAATCCGCAATCGCTTCTTTTCCTTGGCCCAAAATTTTCGGTGCCAGAGCAACAACGAGCCGGTCGACAAGCTGCAATTTCAAAAACGAAGTTGCCAGCTCAGCGCCGCCCTCAATCAGAACAGAGCTCATGCGCGCCTGGGCGATCTTCTCTAACAGCCCTTTCAGCGGCACCTTGCCGCAGTCGTCGGCGTCAAAGCGCCAGACGTGGGCGCCGGTGGATTTGATTGCTTTCGTCTTTTCTGCGTCGTCAGAGATCGTCGCCAAAATTGTTTGATGCGTTTGGGCGTCGTTCAATATTTTGCTTGCCAAAGGCGTTCTTAACCGGCTGTCCACGATGACTCTCAGCGGATTTTTTCCGTGAACCATGCGCACGGTCAATTTCGGATCGTCCGCCAGCGCCGTGCCGATGCCGATGATAATGGCGTCGTTGTCGGCTCTGAGTCGGTGTGCCAGTCTCCGCGCCGGTTCGGAAGTGATCCATTGCGAATGGCCTGTCCGCGTGGCGATTCGTCCGTCCAATGTTTGCGCTATTTTCAATGTTACGTAAGGCAACTTTTGTTTGATGTACTTAACGAATGTGCGATTCAAATTTTCACAGGCCTCTTTTTCAACGCCGTAAGTCACGTCAATGCCGGCCTGACGCAGCGTTTCGATTCCCTGCATGTTGACCAACGGATTGGGGTCAACCATGCCCACGACGACGCGTTTGATTCCGGCACGGATGATGGCGTCAGTGCAGGGAGGCGTTTTTCCGTGATGGCAGCAGGGCTCCAGATTTACGTACAACGTTGCGCCGCGGGTATTTTCGCCGGCGTCACGGATGGCGGCAACTTCTGCGTGTTCTTTCCCGAAGCACGCATGGTAACCTTTCCCGATAATTTCGCCATTTTTTACTATGACTGATCCGACAAGCGGATTCGGCTGAACCTTCCCTTTTCCTTTTCGGGCTAAATTCAAAGCTTCGCGAATAAATTTACTGTCTGTGTCGGCACTCAATCTAAAAAAATATCCTCGTCTTCTGGTGGAAAAACGGCAAAATTAAATATTTTAAAACATTGCTAACTAATTGAAAAAAATAAAGTTGTTGTTTAAACAATAAAAACGACAATTTCACAACGCAACCTATTAATTTTTCTTTTCTTTGGAAATCTAATATACAGATAATTTAATAACAAGTCAAGGAAATTTTCCGGATCAGCGTCAAATTAATGTTAACTTTAGAAAATTTATTGAGCTTCTGGGAACACAATATATGGTATGAGGATAAAAAAAAGACACAAAATATTGTAAAAAATGGAAAAAGTTCTTGACATTAATGTCAGAGAATTGTATATTATTTTTGCTTTTTGGTCACATTGATTTGTCGAAATCGCAAAAAATAATTAATATTAGCAAGGAATGAGGGGTAGTATGTCAGCCACAGTATCGAAAGATTCCCGCACGTTAAATTTGTTCGCGGATATTGCGGCAAGGGAAGCCATGTCCGCGGAAATTACTGAAATTGAATCCAGCAATTTGGTGACGGAAGCGCCGCCTCAGGATCGCGAGAGTCCGGATCAAGCGCCGGCAAAGGAGCCGCTTCCCACGATCGCACTGACAGAAAATGCGTTGACCGTTCTGAAGCGTCGTTATTTGTTAAAAGATGAACAGGGCAACGTGATTGAGGCACCGGAACAGCTTTTCCGGAGAGTTGCAAATTTTATTGCTTCGGCAGATCTGGTTTACAATCCGCAAGCAGATGTCCGGGACACATCTGAAAAATTTTATCGCATGATGGCGACACTGGAGTTTATTCCCAATTCGCCGACATTAATGAACGCCGGCCGAAGATTGGGGCAGTTGTCCGCCTGTTTTGTGCTTCCGGTGGACGATTCCATGGATAGCATTTTTGAGACCGTGAAAAATACGGCGCTGATTCACAAAAGCGGCGGCGGCACCGGCTTTTCCTTTTCACGGATTCGACCGAATAAAGACATTGTTCAGTCCACCAAAGGCGTGTCCAGCGGCCCTATTTCATTTATGACGGTGTTTGACGCGGCGACTGAAGCGATCAAACAAGGCGGTACGCGTCGCGGCGCTAATATGGCGGTGCTGCGCGTGGATCATCCCGATATTTTAGAATTTATCACTGCCAAGGCGGAAAACGATCGGCTGAACAATTTCAATATTTCCGTCGGGTTGACCGAAGCTTTCATGGCGGCGCTCAAAAATGACGAGGAGTATCAATTGATCAACCCGAGAAATGATCAGCCTGCAGGAAAGCTCAAAGCCAGAGAAGTATTTGACAAAATTGTCGAAATGGCATGGAAAAACGGGGAGCCGGGAATTGTTTTCCTCGATCAAATCAATAGTGACAATCCAACGCCGGGAATCGGCGAAATTGAATCCACCAATCCGTGCGGCGAACAGCCGCTTTTGCCCTATGAAAGCTGCAACCTGGGCTCGATTAATTTGGCAAGATTCGTTTCCGACGGCGGCATCGATTTTGACCGTCTCCGGGAAACAGTGCGTCTGGCGATTCATTTTCTGGACAATGTCATCGACAAGAACAAATTCCCGCTGCCGGAAATTGCCGAAATGACGCGCGGCAACCGGAAAATCGGGCTGGGCGTCATGGGCTTTGCGGATTTGCTGCTTCAATTGAAAATTCCTTACAATAGCGAAGAAGGCATTGCCATCGCTGAAAAAGTAATGAGCTTTATTTCCGACGAAGCCGATCAAATGTCCGTCGAATTAGCTCAAATGCGCGGCGTTTTTCCCAATTTCGAAAAGAGCATTTACAGGGAAAATGGTCCTCGATTGCGCAATGCGACAAGGACTACCATTGCTCCGACAGGAACCATCAGCATTATCGCTGGTTGCTCTTCGGGCGTGGAGCCGCTTTTTGCGCTGACATTCTGGCGCAATGTAATGGATAACGACCGCCTGCTCGAAGTGCATCCCTTGTTCGAAAAAATCGCCAGGGAGAATGGTTTTTATTCCGATGAAATCATGAACCGCGTGGCAGAGGAAGGGAGCATTCAACGCATCGATGAGATTCCCGAAGCCGTCAGGCGCATTTTCGTTGCGGCGCATGATATTTCGCCGCAATGGCATATTCGAATGCAGGCCGCGTTTCAGAAATACACAGATAATGCCGTGTCCAAAACCGTGAATTTTGCCAACCATGCGACAGTTGACGATGTGAAGGAAGTTTACGAGTTGGCGTACCAATTGAATTGCAAAGGCGTTACTATTTATCGCGACGGCAGCCGCGAACAGCAGGTTTTAAATGTGGGAAAGATAAAGAAGGCTGCGCCGGATCAGCCCGTTCAAGTGCAGAGCCGGCCCGAGGTTTTGACCGGAAAAACAATTCGCATGCGCACCGGCTGCGGCTCAATGTACGTGACGATCAATGAAAACGAACAGGGATTATTTGAAGTTTTCAGCACTATCGGAAAAGCCGGCGGCTGCGCCGCGAGTCAGGCGGAAGCTATCGGGCGTCTGATTTCGCTGGCTTTGCGCAGCGGAGTGGAGCCGTTGGAAGTTCAAAAAGAGCTCATCGGAATCAACTGCCATAAACCGTTCGGATTCGGCAAAAATAAAGTTACGTCCTGTGCTGATGCGATTGCCAAAGCGATTGGTTTTTATTTGAATAACAAAAATAGCGCTGCGGAGAAGATCAAATCATTTGGCGCTTGCCCGGAATGCGGCGGCCAGATTGAATATGAAAGCGGTTGTTCCGTGTGCCGTTCCTGCGGCTATTCCGAATGCGGATGATCTGAAATAATAAAAAAATGATCAACAAAGGCAGCTTTCCTTAAAAAAAAGAGAAGCTGCCTTTTTCATTGAAAATAAAAAAAGAGACGCTAGCAAAATCACCAATTGCTGATAACAAATGTCGGTGATTCATGTTCGATGACCAATATTTTTCAAATATTTCTTGCAATTCAAGTTTTTTGATAATATATTGAAATAGTCATGATTGTAATTTTTTGAATTAGAAAAAAAGAGGGGTAGCCCGAATCCGGCGAGTGGGAACTCGACTATTTGAATGACATTAAACTAATAGCAGATGAAAATTTCTACTATGGTGTATTTTTTAAGGAGCAAGCATGAGACGATTTTTGATTTTTTCGGCGGCAATGTTCATCATTTTTCCTGTGGTCATTTTGGGGCAAAGCCGTAATTTTGAGCAGCCGCACAAATTCACCACTGAATTTATGTTCGGTATTCGTGCGCCAATGGCGGAAACGCGCCACGACGTACTGTCCGGATTTTCCTTACGCGCCGGCATTGGCTATCAGTTGAATCAAAATTGGGAGATAGCTCACCTGTCGTTTGATTTCGGCAATTCTTCGCCCCACGATCCGGAGTGGGTGAGTTTTTATGATTATTACACTTATTCTTCTTATTTGCAGCAGGAAACAGTTAATGTCTATGGATTCCCTTTGACGACGAGGCTTCGCTTTCAGCTTCATTCCCAACTCGCCGGATATGTGGGCGCTGGCGTGGCATATTACTGGTTTCGCACGCGGCTGGATCATCCTTACTACGGCGAAATAAAAGGACCGCGTCGGCGTCACGGGCCGGGAGGCTTGTTTGAATTTGGCGTGTTTACGGATGCGTTCAGCGAAAACGTATTGGTCGGATTGACCGCCAATGTGCTTTATCTGCACACTTGGGGCGAGACTCTGACCACGCCGAAAGCGGATTCCGCGGCTGAACTGCACAAAAAGATTTATCGTGATGACTGGTATCTTACTTTTGGTGTGACGCTGAGATATTTTTTAGGGACGCAGTGATTTTTGTAGCAAAAGACCGATGAATTGAGTTTGCATTTTTGAAGAGAAATAAGGGTCGAAATTTTGGAAAAAGGCTATGTGCAGATTTACACCGGCGACGGGAAAGGGAAAACAACCGCCGCTCTGGGTTTGGCGCTGCGGGCTGCCGGCAAAGGGCTAAATGTTTTCATCGCTCAATTTATGAAAGGGCAGGATTACGGGGAACTGCATTCCGTGAAAAATATTCCGCAAATTACCATTCACCAATTCGGCAAAGCGACATTTGTCCATGTGGATCAGGCCACGGAAGAGGATGTCCGCATGGCGCAGGAAGGACTTGAGGCATCGCGCCAGGCACTCGACTCCGGCAAATATGACATTGTGATTCTTGACGAAATCTTCATGGCGCTTTATTTTCAATTGATCACGGAGAAAGATTTGCTGAAGTTTATCTCGGAAAAGCCGGAAAATGTTGAGCTAATTCTCACCGGAAGAAAGGCGCCGCAGAAATTTATTGCTTTGGCCGATTTGGTGACGGAAATGAAGGAAGTCAAACATTACTACCAAAAAGGCGTCAAGGCGCGCGCTGGGATCGAGAGTTAGCGCTGGAAAGTTGGTTTCACTATAGCCAGCCGGAATTCAACGTCTAAATTTTTCTTGATTTTCAAAAAAAAATTGGCTATATAATTGTAATGCAAATAGCTCGCACGCTTTTGTTTCGGCGGCTGGCGGGCGCTTTTTATTCAACTCGATTGGTTACATGGCAATATTAAACACGGAAAACAAACGTATTGTTTTAGCATCACGATCTCCGCGGCGCATTCAATTGCTGAAGAAAATAGTGACGCATTTTGAGAGCCGCGCCAGTGACGAGAACGAGGACGTCCCTGAGGGCCAGCTTCCCGAAGATGCCGTCAAAGAATTGGCGCGGCGAAAAGCGGAAAAAATTAGCCGTCAAATTGATGCGGGAATTATCCTCGGGGCGGATTCTGTCGTCGTTGTTGACAAAAAAATTCTGGGTAAACCAGCCGACGCGCAGGAAAGCCGGACGATGCTGCAAATGCTCAGCGGCAAGTCGCATCAGGTTATGACCGGCGTCTGTGCGATCAAACGACCGGAAAATCGCGTGCTATCTGATGTCTCGGTGACGGAGGTGAAATTCCGCGAACTGAGCGATTGGGAAATTGATGCTTACATTCGCAGCAACAAACCGTTCGACAAAGCGGGTTCCTATGGCATCCAGGATGACGCGGCGGTGTTTGTGGAAGAAATACGCGGCTGCTACTACAACGTCGTAGGCTTGCCGGTGTCGATGGTTTATCTGATGGTGAGAGAATTAATGGTGAATCTGGAATAAATGTTTTGCTAGAGATAATCAGGTGATATTTTTTCTCGACTAGTAATACCAATTACCAGTTAAATTTTATGATTCACCATTTTTATTGAAATTAGGTGGTAGAGGACGCATATATGCGTCCCCTACAATGTCTTTAAACGTAACATTTACAAGAAATTTTTTCAACTGGTCATTCATATTAGTAAAAAATACGACAATATGGTTTGTTTGAAAGAATATGAAAAGACAATTTGAAGATTATCTAAAAGATATTTATGCTGCAATGGTGAAAACGCAGGACTTCATTGCAAATCTGCCTTTTAGCCAATTCTCTGAAGATGATAAGACTGTTTTCGCTGTCATTAGGGCATTGGAAATTATTGGAGAAGCTACTAAAAACATCCCAAATGAAATAAGGGAAGAGCATAGTGAAATTCCCTGGAAAGAAATGGCAGGGATGCGGGATATTTTAATTCATGATTATTTTGGAATAGATCGGGAAACAATTTGGTTGACAGTTACTCAAAAAATTCCACAAATAGAACCTTACATTAAAAAATTGTTAGAAAAATTATGAAGAAATTAGAAAGCTTAAGAAAAATTTTGGCAGAGCATAAGGATGAATTGATATCAGAATATGCTGTGGCTAAAATTGGAATTTTTGGCTCATTTGTGAAAAATGAGCAGAATGAAAATAGTGATCTCGACATTCTGGTCGAATTTGAAAAGCCAATCGATTTGTTTACTTTTGTAAATTTTAAAAATTACCTCTCTGATTTATTGGGAGTTAAAGTTGATTTGGTAATGAAAAAGGCTTTAAAGCCTAAAATTGGGCAGCGAATTTTGGAAGAGGTTGTGGAGATTTAAAAAAATCAATTTTTAAAATGGGTTCTATCTCGTAAATAGTTATGTAGAGTTGGGTTGGATCAGTTTTCAAATTATTTCATTTATTGTTAATGTTTCTGAAGTCGCTAAGTTTAGTTCACAACAGGCCTTTTTTATGAGAAACACTCATCTCAGGGCTGCTGGCGGGAGTAAATTCATGGGAGGAAGTCTATCGTGGAACAGGATGAATTCAAGCAGCTTGGCGCAAAGATGAGAGAAGCGCGTTTGGGAAAAAATATTTCTTTGGAAGAAATTGCAGATAGGACGAAAATTAATCGTGATTTTTTGAAAAAATTTGAAGACGGCGAGTTTGATTTTTTGCCGGAATTTTATGTGCGCCATTTCATGAAAAGCTATTTGGCGTGCATTAGCAAAACTGCCCTACGTTTGCTGGAAGAGTTTGAAGAAGTGCGCCGGCGAGTTCATGAACTTGAACAATGTGAGGCTGAAATAGAAATGCCGAAAACCGCACCGAAAATTAAGCAAGTTTTTGAAATGGTCGGAATTAAAAAAGTGTCCCCTTAAAAATTTCATTAATCCAAAACAGAGGGAAAATTATGCCGAAAAAAATTCTTGCGCTGGGATTGCTTCTGTTATTATTTGTTGTTTCTTGTGAGAAAAAACAAGAGGCGGTGAAAAAAGCAACTTATCCCATCATGACGAATCGTATCAATGTGGAAGAAATGTTTTCCAAAATCCCCGCCATGAAAACAGAACTGGAAAATTATCAGCCGGACTCGGCAGCAATTGGATTTTTAAAAAATTTTAGTCAAGATATTACTGTGACAATCCTACTGGGAACGTGGTGCCCGGACAGCCGCCGGGAAGTGCCGCGATTTTTAAAGGTCATGAGCTCGGCGCACAACCCCCATTTTCAGTACGAACTTTTCGGATTGGATCGCGCGAAAAAAGATTCCCTGGGCATGGGTGAGAAATTTGCTGTCGAATACGTCCCCACTTTTGTCGTGCTGAAAAACGGCAAAGAAATTGGCAGAATCATCGAAACGCCCACAGAAACAATCGAACAAGATTTAGTGGAAATTTTATTGAACGCAGCCGGAAATTGAAGATGATTTTTGATAAAGAAATTAAAAATATTTACATGATTGCCATTTGCGGTACGGCGATGGGATCTTTGGGCGCCATGCTGAAAGCCAAAGGGTTTCACGTGTACGGCTCTGACAGCCACGTTTATCCGCCCATGAGCACATTTTTAGCGGGACAAGGAATTCCTGTTTTTGACGGTTTTGACGAAAAACATCTTGAGCCTGCGCCAGATCTGGTCATTGTCGGCAATGCCATGTCGCGCGGCAATCCCGAGGTAGAAGCTGTGCTGGAGAAAAAAATTCCCTATCTGTCTTCGGCTGAAGCCTTGAAAATATTTTTCATTCAGGGCAAACGTTCCATCGTGGTCAGCGGCACGCACGGGAAAACCACAACCAGCTCTCTCTCGGCGTGGTTGCTGGAAGCTGCGGGAAAGGATCCGTCGTTTATGATTGGCGGCATTCCGAAAAATTTCAATCAGGGCTACAAGCTGGGCGAAAGCGATCTTTTTGTCGTGGAAGGCGATGAATACGACACCGCATTTTTTGACAAAGCGGCGAAATTTTTTCATTATTTGCCGCACACGCTGATCGTCAACAACATCGAATTTGATCACGGCGACATTTACGATGATCTGGATCAAATCAAACAGGCGTTCCGGCGATTGGTCAATCTCGTGCCGCGCAACGGGCTTTTTCTG
>JAADFU010000026.1 GCA_013152715.1 Calditrichota bacterium | reverse complement strand
AAGACCGCGTGGAAAAATTCAGTCAGTTGGAGACGCAGCTCAAAACCGCCACAGAACAAACCGCAGCGCTGATTCAAACGACAAATTCCCTGAAGGAAGCGCTCTCCAGTTCCAAAACCCGCGGCCAATGGGGCGAGCGCATGGCTGAAGATGTTCTTCGGCTGGCTGGTTTCGTGGAAAACGTCAATTTTTTAAAACAAAAAACAATCAACAGTTCCGGGTCCAGACCTGATTTCACTTTTCTGCTGCCGAAAAATCTCAAATTGAACATGGATGTCAAATTCCCCCTGGATAATTATCTGCGCTATCTTGAGTCAAACAATAATTTTGAAAAAGAAAATTTAAAACGTGCTTTTTTGAAAGATGTGAAGGCGAGAATCAAGGAAGTTACCTCGCGCGATTACATCAATCCCGAGCAAAACACAGTGGACTACGTGCTGCTTTTTATTCCCAACGAACAGATTTACGCTTTCATTCATGAGCAGGACAGCACGATTTTGGACGAGGGGATTCGCAATCGCGTCATTTTCTGTTCGCCGATCACGTTGTTCGCCATTCTGGCGGTCATTCGCCAGGCAGTGGAAAATTTCGCGCTGGAAAAAACATCGAATAAAATTTTGAGCCTGATGGGCGTGTTCAAAAAACAGTGGGCTGAATTCATCTCCCGTTTTGAAAATTTGGGTAAAAAAATTCAGGACGTGCAAAAGGAATACGAAACGCTCACCACGACACGAAGACGTCAACTGGAAAGACCGCTCAATGAAATCGAGGCATTGCAGCAGCAGGGAAAATTTATTGCTGACGATGGAGGAGTGGCAACGAACGAAACGAACAAAAACAAACAAAAATAATTTTCTGTAATTCAAACAAATAAAATTTGCAACGAACAAAACGAACAAAAATAATAATCTGTAACTCAAACAAATATGATTGGCAGCTAACAAAACGAACAAAAACGAACATTATTAAAATTCAAATCCTCCGCAAGGGACGGAGGATTTGAATTTTTTAGGCACATTTTGGATTAGCAAATTTCTACTCCCTCCTTCATCTTTCGGCAAGTTTTTCTTTCTCCATTTCCAGAACAATCGCCTTCACCACGTGGCGCACGGTTTTGTTGCGATCATTTTTCATGATTCGTTTCAATTCAGGCAGAACACTTTTGTTGCCAATTTTGTACAAAGCCTGCGCCGCAATGATGCGACAGGCGTAGCATTTCTCTTGTTTCAGCAATTTCAGCAACGGCTTCATAGCTTCTTCTGCCCTTCGTTCTCCTAACAATTGCGCCGCGCTGGCTCGAATGCCGAGATTTTTGTCCTTCAACGCTTTAATCAGGTATTGGTCATAGTTTTTTTCCTGCTGCGCGAAACCCGCGCTGACAAAAATCAGAGCGAGCAGTGCAAATGTCATTGCAACCGGCAAAAATTTTTTCATCATCAGCATTTTGACGCCTCCTTCGTTATTGTTTGAAAGTTTAATTCAGTCAAACATTAGGCAAGAGGCATGCCACATTTTTTTAGCGCAGCTTAACTTTTGTTTTTATTTAAATTAAAAACATCGTAAATATTCGAAATTCTCTGGCGAGATGGTCCGTTTTCCCCAGCATCGGCACGAATCGTACCACAAGTTAATCGAGAAATCGTGAATTAATTTTCCACTTCATCCGAAATGCCATAGCGCTGGATTTTCTCGCGCAATGTCTTGCGGGCAATTCCTAATATTTTTGCTGCTTGAGATTTGTTGAAATTTACTTGTTGGAGTACTTTTTTGATGTGATATTTTTCCAATTCGGAAAGTTTGCCATTGGAAAAAGAGGATTCGAGATTTTTCTTTCGATGGATATTTTGCGGAACAAAATCGATGGTGAGTTCTCTACCCTGCTCCATGATGACAGCGCGTTCCATGATATTTTGCAATTCCCGAACATTCCCGGGAAAATCGTAATCAAAAAGTCTGTCAAAAGCCGCGGGGTTAATTTTTTCGATTCTTTTATGATAAAAATCAGCAAATTTTTTCAAAAAATATTCGGCTAAAACAGAAATGTCCTCACGCCTGTCACGAAGCGGCGGGATGAAAATTTGGAATAAATTAATCCGATAAAAAAGGTCTTCGCGAAAATGTCCCGTTTCGATTTCTTTGATGATGTCTTTGTTCGTAGCTGCAATCACGCGCACATCGGTTTGCAAAGTCTTGTTGCTTCCGGTGCGTTGGAAAGTTCCGTCTTCCAGAATGCGGAGCAATTTCGCCTGCGTGGGGAGACTCATGTCCCCGATTTCATCTAAAAACAGCGTGCCGCCGTCAGCGTACTCAAACTTGCCTTTTTTCAGCGCGTGTGCCCCGGTGAAGGCGCCCTTTTCGTGTCCAAAAAGTTCGCTCTCGACTAAAGTTTCCGGCAACGCCGCGCAATTCATCGCCACAAACGGTTTGTCGCGGCGATGACTTTTTTGATGAATCAGCCGCGCCACCAGGTCTTTGCCTGTTCCGCTCTCGCCGGTGATGAGCACACTGACATCTTTGTTGGCGATGCGGTCAATCAGATTGTGAATTTCTTGCATTGCCTTAGAAACGCCAACAATTTCCACTCCCTGATTTCGTTTTTTAAGTGGCAAAAAAGATTTTGATGATTTAAAATTTTTGTCATTCTCTTCAATTTCGGAGTTGACAGCTTTCTTTTTAGCAATTAAGTTTTCCAATGCCAGCCGGGCAAAATTGACCATTACCAACAACATTGAAATATCATCATCCGAATAATCGGTCCCGATGTTCTTTTTCCCGATATTCAAGATGCCAATTTCCGGAAAGCAATTGACCACGGGCACGCGCAGTTCGCAATCGAAATAAATTTTTTCATCGGGAGCAAACGCCAGCAAATAATTTTTCCCGCGATCATCCTTGACAGCAAAAACTTCTCCACCGGAATAATCATGCGCAGCAAACTCTTCAATTTTTCTAATTTTCGGCAATTGCACCCGAGCCGCCTCGAATCCGTGCGCCTCGACTATTTCCGGCGCATTCTTTTCAACATCGAACACCAACACTGAAGCCTGCTTACAATCCAAAAATCGGCAAATTTGCTCCAACAAAAACCGGGCTAATTCACGCTGATTTTTTATGTCGATCATTTTTTCACTGAAATCCGCCAAACAGGGCAATAAAGACAGCAATTTTCCATCCTCGGGTAATTTTTCATTACTTTGAACTTTAAATTAGCAATAAACCTGTCTGTTAATACGGCTTTTTCAGCAAAAGTTGCGGCCAAATTTCCCCGGAAATAAGCAAATTAATCTATTTTAATAACCGTTGGCATATAGCACGCAGGGGACACTGATTAAACGAATTTCCGCGGATCAAAAAATAAAAAACAATCCGCAATGATCCGTCAAATCTGTGTAAATCCGCATTCCACAAAAAAGTTACAACTGCTGACTCAAAACCACGTTCAACGCCAGCGTCAACATCTTTGCGTCCGCTGTATCCGAGCGGGAAGGAATCAGCACCGGCGCTTTGGCGCCCATGGTAGCGTGGGCCAGGCGCAGATTAGCGAAGTAAGTTGTTCCTTTTGCCGTAGTATTGGCGGATTCAATATTCGGAAAAAGCAAGATATCCGCCTGCCCGGCAACAGGAGAATCGATCCCTTTGATTTTTGCCGCTTCCGGAGAAATGGCATTGTCCAACGCCAGTGGCCCGTCAACGACGCAGCCTTTGATCTGACCGCGCTGGTTCATTTTCGCCAAAATCGCCGCATCGACTGTGGATTGCAGCGACGGATTGACAGTTTCTACGGCAGAGAGCACCGCGACTTTGGGATTTTTGTTGCCCAGAGCGTGCATGACTTTGACGGCATTTTCGATCAATTGTACCTTTTGATTCAAATCCGGCGCCAGAGTGAAACCGCCGTCGGTGATGATCATGATTTTATTTTCTGACGGTCTGTCAAGCCATTCGAACACAAACGCATCGCTGATCAAGTTTCCGGTGCGCAAGCCGTATTCCGCATTCAGCACCGCCTTGAGCAATGTGGCGGTTTTCACTTTGCCTTTCAAAATAATTTCCGCTTCGCCGTCGTGAATGGTCTGAATCGTCCGCCGACAAATTTCCGCATCTCCCTTTGCCTCGATTATTTCAAATTCATCCCGCGGCAAATTCAATTCTTCCAGAGCCTGCCAGATGAGTTCTTTCTCTCCCACGAGCACCCCATCAACCATTTCCATTTTTTTCGCTTCATGAACTGCTTCCAGCGCCGCCGAATCATTTCCCGCGGCAACCGCCACGCGAATCGGGCGATGGCGCTCACGACTTATTCGCTGCGCTTCGGTAATCAATTCGTCAAAATTTCTGATCATCTATTGGCTCTCCTTTACTTAATCTTATTTCAAAGTGTGCCGCACCTTGAAGGTGCAGTACACTTCATTTTCAATTTATCGACAGTACCATTTAAAAAAATTCTTTTTGTTTGCAAAAGGCTTTTCGACATTTTTCCTAATGGTTTTGTCGCTAATAATTAACCGCATCAAAAATCTTCGCGCCTTCCTCGAAGGCTTTGATATTCAGAGGAATGGTTTTCTGCGGAACTCGCTGTTCAATTGCCTTAATCCAATCATCTTTTTTGATGTCCAGAAATGTGGAAAGAGCACCCAACATGACCGTATTCAGCACGCGCGTATTTCCCAAATCATCTGCGATTTGAATGCCCTCGATGGCAAAAAATTCTCCCGCGCGGCGACGGCAAATTTCTTCGACATTTTCGGGATACGGGATGTTGGCAAAATAAACCGTGAGCGGTGTGATTTGCTGATCATTGACAATGACGACGCCGCCCTGTTTCAGCATTTCCAAATATCGCACCGCTTCCAATTTTTCAAATGCGAGCAAGACATCAGCGCTTCCTTTCACCACTAACGGCGAATAAATTTTTTCTCCCAGACGAATTTGACTTACCACGCTGCCGCCGCGCTGCGCCATGCCGTGCACTTCGCTCTTTTTTGTGTCCATTCCCGCGTTCAGCGCCGCCAGGGTCAAAATATCACTGGCGACAAGCACGCCCTGACCGCCGACTCCGCCCATGACTACGTTTATGACCGGATTGTCCTTCTCTATTTTAAGTTTCAATTTATCCATTATTTAACCTCATGATTTTTTCTGAAAATTATTCGTTGACAGGTCTTTGAATCGCTCCCGGCTTGCACACCTGAAGACAAATGTCGCAACCGATGCAGAGCAACGGATTAATTTTGGTTTTGCCATCTTCGTCTTTCTCAATTGCGGAACAGCCAACCCGGTCGCACATGCCGCATTTTGTGCATTTATCCGCAATCACATAGTAGGGTTTGGTAAAAATCTTTCTCGCGCGAATCACGCAGGGAGCATCCGCAATAATTACAGAAGGCTCATCCACCTGCATTTCTTCTTTTATGGTAGCAATCGTTTCCTTCAATTCATAGGGATTAATTTTGACCACTCTCTTGATTCCAATGGCGCGAACCAATTTTTCAATATCGACTTTGTTGGTCGGCTCTCTGCGCAAACTCAAACCTGAACCCGGATGTTCCTGCTGGCCGGTCATGGCAGTAATGTGATTGTCCAGAATGATCAATTTAGCGTGGGATCGATTGTAAAAAATATCAATCAGCCCGGTAATCCCTGAGTGAAAAAATGTGGAATCGCCAATCACACCAATGACTTTGCCCTGCAATTCTTCGCCTTCAGTCTTTTCCATCCCTTCGGAAAATCCCACGCTGGCGCCCATGCACAAACAGGTGTCCATCGCTTCCAACGGCGGCAGCGCGCCCAAAGTGTAACAGCCAATGTCGCCCATAACGTTCAATTTCAATCTTTTCAAGGCGTAAAAAACACCGCGATGGGAACAACCGGGACAGAGTGACGGCGGTCTCGCTGGAATCGGCTCTTTCACAGAGAATGTCAGATCGTCCGCTTTTTCGCCGAGAAGGGCTTCGCGGACAATGCTCAAATTTAGCTCGCCCAGAATCGGCAGTTTGTTTTTGCCTTCCACCGCAATGCCCATGGCTAAAATTTGCTCTTCCAGAAAAGGATCCAGTTCTTCAATGACGAACAATTTTTCCACTTTTGTTGCAAACTCGCGAATGAGTTCCTTGGGCAAAGGAAAGGTCAAACCCAATTTTAAAATCGAAGCCTCGGGGAAAACCTCTTTAGCGTATTGGTAAGAAATGCCGCTGGTGATGATTCCCATTTTCGTGTCGCCCAGTTCCATTCGATTCACTGCCGCGGTCTTGCCATATTCTGCCAACTGCTCCAATCGTTTTTCCACAAGAACGTGCTTCTTTCGCGCATTAGAAGGCAGCAACACATTTTTCATGTAATCTTTCGCATATTTTTTTCGCTCAACAGTGATTGGCTCTTTTAACTCAACGATGCTTTTGGAATGATTGATGCGTGTTGTGGTGCGCAAAAGAACCGGCGTGTCAAATCTTTCGCTCAATTCCAGCGCCAGAATGGTAAAATCTTTCGCCTCCTGACTGTCCGAAGGCTCCAACATGGGAATTTTCGCGGCTTTGGCGTACCAGCGATTGTCCTGCTCGTTCTGCGAAGAATGCATTGCCGGATCGTCCGCGGAAATAATCACCAGTCCGCCGCTGACTCCCATGTAAGAAAGTGAAAATAACGGATCAGCCGCCACGTTCAAACCCACGTGTTTCATGGCAGCCAGCGCGCGAACGCCGCCAAGACTGGCTCCGGCAGCCGTTTCCAACGCCACTTTCTCATTCGGCGACCATTGCGCTTTAATTTCCTGAAATTTGCCAATATTTTCCAGAATTTCCGTACTCGGCGTGCCCGGATATGCTGCTGCAAATCGTCCCCCGGCTTCGTAAAATCCTCTGGCAATCGCCTCGTTTCCTGACAACACAGCTCTATTCATCGGCATTCCTTCCTGTTTTTTATTGATAAATTTTAGCCTCTTCCTCTTTCTTCAATGCGCGCAATGTTCCCTGCGCCAGCGCCAGCATTTCAAATTCGCCCGGAAAAACATACGTTTCAGCAATGAATTTCACGCGTTCCGTAATCCAATCAATCAATCGCTTCGACTGCGCCAGACCGCCGCTGATGACTACAGCCCGCACATCACCTTTGACGACCGTAGCCATGGCGCCGATTTCTTTGGCGATCTGGTAAGCCATGGCTTCGTAAACCTCGCGCGCTTTTTCATCGCCGGCATCAATGCGTTTTTCGACTTCCTGCGCATCATTCGTTCCCAGATAAGCTACTAAACCGCCCTCGCCCATAATCATTTTTCGCATCTGATCTTGACTGTATTTCCCGGAAAAGCACAATTTGATGAATTCTTGCAACGGCAGACTTCCGGTGCGTTCCGGCGTAAAAGGGCCTGCTGCGGAAGCATCGTTCACATCCACGATCCTACCGCCTTTCAACGGACAAACGGAAATGCCACCACCGAGATGAGCAATGATGAAATTTGTCTTCTCGTAATCCACGCCAAGTTTTTTCGCCGCCATTCTGCCCACTGCGTGAATATTCAGCGTGTGCGACAGCGCCCGCCGCTCGATCAGCGGATGCCCGGAGTAACGCGCCAGCGGCTCAAACTCATCAACAGAAATCGGATCCACGACAAAAGCCTCAACGCCAGCTTCATCGGCGATACTTTTGGCGATAGCGCACGCGAGATTTGCCGCGTGAACTCCTTGCAAGCCAACTTTCGCGTCATGAATCATTTCATCGTTCACTCGATAAGTGCCGCCGGAAATGGGCTTGATCAAACCGCCTCTGCCGACGACAGCGGAAAGGTCTTTCACATCGATTTTGTGTTTTTTCAGAAATTCCAAAACACCATTTTTCCGCAATTCAAATTGATCCCAGAGTTCTTTAAATTGTTTAAGCTGAGCCGTCGGGTGAGAAATTTTTTCTTCAAAAAGAAGTTGATCATCTTCAAAAAGGGCAACTTTAGTGGAGGTCGAGCCGGGATTAATGGCAAGAATTTTAAAACCCATATTGCTGGCTCCTTTTTTATGAACATAATCTATTTAATGATATTCACCTAATTTCATTCGCAGTTTTGTCGCTTTTACATAATTTTGTTATAAGGATAACATAATAAAAATAATTATCAAAATCAACTAAAAAATTCTGTGTTTCAAATTTCGCGCCAGAAATTTACCGAAATTCTTGCCACGCCTGGATTCCCAAAAAGGCAGGCAAAATCTTCGCCTGAAGCCAATTAAAAGATCGGGAAAACTGCAATTTCAACAATTTCAGATCGTCATTCTTGGGCATCAGCCATCTGAAATTTTACATCATACATTATTATGAAAAGCCGTTCCGGACTGAAACTTGCAATTTGAAATAGTGAATATTTGCAATTCAACACATTAACTGCTAAAAAAGGCAGACTGTCTTTTTCTGAATCAATCCACAGTGAATTTCTTCTATTTGGGGAAAAAGTGAAAAGCAAAAGGCGAAAAACAACGAAACTGAAATTTCTCTTGACATCCCATAAAAATATTCATATATTGAAACAAGAAATACCTATTGAACCAGCCAAATCAAGTCTTTTTATTGAAAAAGCAAATCCGAAAATTTACTATCCTGCTCACTGATTTCTTTCACTCTTCCCAGCATAGCAGGGTGCAAAAAGAGCTTCACGATTTACTTAACTGGGCAAATAGATAATTCAAGCTGCTGGGAAACGCCCCTGAAAATCACTCACGGTGACCGAGTCACTAAATCCGCTTATGTCTGTTTTCAAAGCATACTCAATTCTATGCCCAAATACGACCTTTGCGGATGCACAAAATCATGTCTTATCGTAAAATAATAGATGGCTCAATTTAACATTGCAGTTTGCGGGGCTCAAGTTCCGCTTCTGTGATGTCGGATAACCTAACGCATTTGCTTAATAAGACGAAGCAGCTTTTTGGCATTTTCAGCGGAGTTAGCCATTTTGATGTTATTTTGAACAGGCAAACAATAAATCTTTGAATCAATAAAGAAATCAGAGAGGATTTAATCATGAGAAAATTATTCTTGTTTTTTGGGGTTATCTTATTAGTCTCTTTTTTGACTTGCGACAAAGATAGTCCTACTAGCCCGGAAGAAAAAGAAGGAACGCTTTTGCACACAACAACAATCGGATCAGGAGGAGG
>JAADFU010000025.1 GCA_013152715.1 Calditrichota bacterium | reverse complement strand
CAATATTTGACAAAATTGGTCGAAGAGAAAAAGAAGCAGCGTCGATTGACAAAAGCCTTATTTTTTACAGGACATGGTTATCATTCTGAGTCTTTAAGCGCCTGGGAAAGTGAAGCGCTGGCGCTGCGCGAACAATTCCCGCAACTCTATTTCCCCGGCAAGAGACTTTTCAATTACAATCATTCGATGTCGCCGGATCTGAAAGCGACAATTTTGCGCGTGCTTGCTCGGGAGCCAATAAATTTGACTGTCTTTCACGCCCACGGCGCAGTGGATACGCAATATCTGTTGGGAAATCCACCCGCTGAAACTATTGGCGCGCAAACCGAGGCGATCAAGCTTTTTCTGCGCTCCAAACTGCGCAGTGCAAAAGCGCGGAAAAAGTCCGTTGCTGAAACAAAATTAAATTACATGGAACGATTTAATATTCCGCTTGACTGGTTCGATGGCGCTTTTGACGATTCGGTGATGCGTGCCGATTCATTGAAGGCGGCGAAAATGGACATTTACAGCAAAGATGTGAGAAAAATTTCTCCGCGATCGAACATGATTGTTTTTGATGAATGTTTCAATGGCGCATTTTTCAAAAATTCGTATCTGGCAGGGGAATATCTTTTCAACAAAGGGGAGATGCTTGTTGCCATTGCCAACAGCGTGAATGTTCTGCAAGACATCTGGGCAGATGAATTTTTAGGTTTGATCGGCATGGGAGCGAGAGTCGGATTAGTTCACCGAATGAATCCGTACCTGGAATCGCAGATTTTGGGAGATCCGACGTTTCAATTTTACGGTGAGCAAAACAACCAAATCAACTCTTTGCTCCAAGCATGCGGCAGCGTTTCCGATTGGGAAAAGTTATTGCGCTCTCCGGACGTTCCTCTACGAAGCCTGGCAGTTTTCAAATTGAGCCAGAAGAAAGACCAAAAGTATCTTGACAAATTTCTTGAGATTTACCACCACGATGAATCTTTTGTTGTGCGCGCTGAAGCTTTGCGTGCGGTGGCACAGACGAGAAGCGTGCAATTGCGAAATTTATTGCTGCAATCAATCCATGATCCTTTTGAATTCATTCGGAGAAAGAGTGTCGTATTGATGGGGGACATTGGCAGGAAGAAATTTGTGTCGCCGTTAATAGTTGCGGCGTTGTCTGATCCTTCGGAGAGAGTGGTTTTCAGCGCCAAAACAGCGTTGTCAAAAATACTCATCCTAAAAGAGGACGTTGAGAAATACACGAAGAAGTTTTCTGATCGATTCTCCGAAGACGAAATTAGCAAATTGCTAAAAACAACTTCTATTCTTCGCTCAAGGGATGTTCGAAAGGAATATTTACCCAAAATAAAAAACGAGAAGTTACCTCTGCGGAAAAGAATCAGCGCTGCTCGTTTTTTTCGCAATTATCGCTTCCATGAAGCAGTGCCTGAGTTGATTGCTGTGGCGCAAGAAAAAGCGCTCGATACCAATTTGCGAAAAGCAATCATTGAAGCGCTGGGTTGGTTTGTTTATTCTTACCAACGCGAGAAAATAATTAACTTTTGCAAAGAAATTATCTCTGATAAAAATGAACAGGATGCCATCAAAAGCGAGGCTCGCAAAACCAGAACTCGCTTGTTGGTTGGTGCGAATCATTCATTGACGCCATGAGTTTTTTTATTTTTTACAAAAAACTACTTGATTTTTATGTAAATATTTGTATGTTTTAATATACGTTATTTTTTCTTAATAACCAACCTGCAAATCAATATTAATTTCAAAAAAAACAGGGGAAAATTAAAGCAAACCATGCGACAATCGTTGAAATATGACAAGTTGAAATTTATTTATTTCATCGCTTTAATTCTCGTTTTACTCTCCTTTTCCCTTCTTTTTGCGCAAAAAAAGGCAGTTGTTCGCGGCGCAGTTTACGATATGGAAACGCATACTCCGCTGTCGGGCACACTAATCAAGGTTCAGAAAACCAAGAAAGTGACCTTTGCCGATCAAGACGGAAAATTTGTCATTCGCGGCTTACCGGCGGGAACCTACATGCTCGAATGCGTGCTTGCTACTTATCCCAGATATTTGAAGCAGATCGTTGTCCCGTCGCAGGGAGAGAAAAAAATCAAAATCTACCTTCCGCAGTCCAGCGCTGCGGAAGACGTGTTTGAAATTGGCGGCATTAAAGTCGAGGCAAAAAGGGATTTGTTGCCAAGGGAATACACTGCCACGACCAGAATTTCTTCCGGTGAAATCGAAAATTTGCAGGCGACAAATTTGGGCGATGTTTTGGAAATGGTACCCGGGCTGGAAAAAACAAACCGATTGGGACTGGACAGAGCCATTCACGCTAATGTGCGCGGTTCTTCCAATGATGCGCTCGGTACTTTTGGTACGAAAATTATTCTCGACGGCGCGCCGCTTTCCAACAACGCCAACATGCAGATGTCTGCCAGCGGAACCGTCACCAGCAGCGCGGGTCAGGGAATAGATTTGCGGCTCATCCCGGCGGACAATATCGAATCAATCGAAGTGATTCGCGGCGTACCTTCGGCCAGATACGGCGATCTGACATCGGGAATCATCAAAGTAAAAACTTATTCCGGAATCATGAGCCCGCGGCTGAAAATAAAAAGCAATCCCAATACTTCCGAAGCCAATTTCGGCGCCGGCTATCGAATAGGGAATTATGTGTACAACCTCAATCTCAATTACGGCTACAGCGAACGGGAACTGCGAAAAGAGGGTGACGAATTTCATCGCATCAACGGCAGCCTGATTGTTTCGCGGAAATTTTTGGACGGGAAAATGCCGCTCAAATGGAAATTGTTCGTTACCAGACTGCTCGACGAAGAGAAACCAACCGATATTCGGCGAACCTCTTCGTACAATCGCGGGTACACAATAAACACTGACTGGTGGGGAGATTACGTTCCCAATAATCTGCTAAAGTACAACAGCAATCTCTATTTTCATTACAAGCGTCAAAATACTTACAGATCCCGGCTTGTGGAAGCTGATCCCCGCGCTTACATGGGTGAGCTGCGCATGATTGGGGACGAAGTTTCTATTGGCGGCAGGTTTGAGGCAACCAGAAAAAAGATTTTGTCCGGCTCTGTGCATGAGTTGATGGCCGGAATTCAGTTTCAGTACGATAATAATTTTGGCAAAGGGCTTTATATCGACACGACGCGCAACTACTATGGCCAAGATTCACCGAAACGATCTTACTCGTTCGACGAAGTGCCTGGTATGACGCAAATTTCACTTTACGGCGAGGACAGAATCACAGGAAGATTGTGGAAAGAATACACTCTTGTGCTTGGATTGCGTTACGACCTGTTCAAGCCGAGAAAAATCAATTGGTCGAACCATCTTCTTTTCGATAATTATATTGACTGTCAGCACGGATCATTTTTGTCGCCTCGATTAGGTTGGATGATCTATCTTGGCACTCATACGCAGCTTCGCGGCGGTTATGGCCTATCCGCAAAAATTCCGTCGATGACCTATATTTTTAAGCCCCGTGAGTCCGAGCTGTACAAATTGAATTACTATTCCTATGATCAATCCAATTTTAATTTGAAGGGCTATTATGTCAAAGAATTGAAATTGGGGGTCGATCAGAAATTTGGCGAAGTCGCTTCGCTTTCGGTTGAGGCTTACAATCTCTGGCGGGACAACGAGCCCAAAAGGCACTCTTATCCGTTTTTTTACGAAATAAATCCGGACACTTTTTGGGTGCCGACTTACTCCAGATATGAGAATATCGGCTGGAAGGAGCAGGCGGGAGTTGAAGTCACTTTTCGCACAAAATCTTTTCGCAGTCTGGCGCTGACTATCGTCGGCAATTACCGCTACACTCGATCGGGAACACAAACGCTTTCCTACACTTCCAATCCCGATCCTATCGACACCGACGGAGATGGTATTTTTGACAGCCGCGATCCTGTCTGGCGGGATACAAAAGACAGTTGGCACAAAAAAGTGATCATCGACTATCGGCTCGAATATCGAGCAAAAGGATTGGGGCTCTGGTTTCAATTCATCGCCCAGCAAATTCCGCTGTATCAGAGCAAGAGCAACAATCCTTATGAGAAGGGCCTCTGGGCGAATTATTTGTACAATTATCCCAATAACTGGGTTTTCAATTTTCGCTTGTCAAAATCTTTGTGGTGGAAATCGGAAATCTCGCTGTACGTGAATAATTTTCTTGACGATCGCGGCGTTTACGAGGCGCCGTGGCTGCAACAATATTACCCGGAAACAGGCGTCTGGGGCAGAAAGGTCTATTTGACGAGAAACAACTCGATCTTCTGGGGATTTGAATTTTCGACAAAATTTGATTTTTGATTTTCGATGCTGATATTTTCAAAAAAGGAGAGGTCATGAGCCGCTTTTCAATGATTTTTTTAATTGCCGCAATTCTGGCATTTTCATTTTGTCAGCAAGAATCGCCAACCAAACAAGCTGCTCAGCCATTTATGGTCATCATTGATGCCGGACATGGCGGCTCTGATCCCGGCGCGGTTGGTTTCAACGGGATAAAGGAAAAGGACGTTGTCCTCGAAGTTGCCAGGCAGTGTGAGAAAATTCTGGCAAAAGAGAAAATAAACGTCATCCTCACCAGATCGGAAGACAAATTTGTGCGGCTGAATGACAGAATTTTATTCATCAATCGGAAAAATCCCAATTTGGTGATTTCTCTGCACAGCAATAGTTCCCGCGCTGCCGAAACCAAGGGAATTGACACTTTTTTGAATAGCTATAAAAATGCGGCAGTGATGGACAGTATTTTTAGCAAAGAGTTCAATCGGACTGCGCGGCAAACCAATCGCATGGGCGGAAAAGCAAATTTTTCCATTCTGAAATTGGTCAAAGCACCAGTGGTTTATCTGGGACTGGGTTACATGAGCAACGAGCAGGACTGCTCCCGGCTGAGTGATGCGACATTTCAGAAGAAGTTAGCAGCGACGATTGCGGAGTCGGTTTTGAAATTTCGTGACGCGCAGTTGTGATAATTTTCGCAGCGTTCTTTTTTGCGAAGAACTTAATTAATGGTTTGAAAAAATGTACAGATTTTTGTCCCTGGCAATTGTTCTTTTATTATTTTTCTCGTGCGGACAAAAAAAGCCGACGGCGATAGAAGGCGAGGGAAAGCTAAAAGTCACAACTTTCGACGACGCCGGGCAGACTGTGGGAGAGGCGGAAGTCGTTTGCGTGTCATTTAACGGGCAGCTCAGCAAAGCGCAATTCTCTGATTCAAGAGGAATAACGATTTTTACTGATTTGCCTTCGTCCAAATACACAGTGAAGGCAATGAAATCCGTGAATGAATCTGCCTGGTACGTTGGCAGCGACCAGATTTTTCTGGAAACCGGCGAGGAAAAAGCAATCTCTGTGACCATGCGGCTGAATTCTCCGGGTTTAAAAATTAACGAGATTTATTACGCCGGACCGGTGAACGACGAAGGATATTATCAGGATCAATTTATCGAACTGTACAATGCTTCTGATGACACCGCTTATCTTGATGGGACAATCATAATCAGAGGCGGGGCAAGTGAATTCGCGGGAAAAGATAACGATAATGACGGCGATCTCGATTTTTTGTACTACAATGCGGTTACAGATCGACACTACGCGTGTTTTGTAAATGCGTTTCGCCTCTCCGGCACGCCGGGCGGTACCACATACCCTGTGGCGCCGGCGGCGTTTGTCGTGCTGGCTGTTGACGCTATCGACCACAGACAAAATCAAACGACAAGCATTGATCTTTCTCACGCTGATTTTGAATTTTACACAAAATTCGATCCGCGAGATCCTAACAATCCGGATGTTCCGGACTATGTTTGCATGATTACCGGTGAACATAGCTGGCTGACTCCTCGCGACTTATCTTTGAGCGTTGAGACAGATATTGTTTTGCTGGCAAGCGGAACGGACAGCGTCTATTGGGACGGGATAGATTTGGATACAATTATTGACGGAGTTGAGTACGCAAATAACAAAGATTTGTTGCCCCGGATTGACGCGCGAATTGACCGGGGAATTGCCGGAATTATGCCGGACGAAGTCATTCCCAAATTTAGCGGCGAATCTATCGAACGAATACATCCTGGTTTTGACACTAATAACGGCGTTGTGGATTTCATTATTTTGAAACACCCCACGCCCGGATATTAATAGTACGAATGACCAGTTAAAATTGAACATTTGGTGTTAACTACATGTTTTTAAAAGGCTGACGCCTTAATTCCGTCCCAGTTTCGGCATTAAGCCGTAAGGCTTTTATTGTTTTCCATTGCTATTTTACGTAAAAATTTTCAACTGGTCATTCATATTAATATATTTTTTGGAAATTTTACTTTTTGAAGAGAGGAGAAAATGCGTCAACTATTTCTGCAATCGATGGCATTATTTTTTGTAATCATTGTTCTGAATTGCGGCTTGAAAAAACCAACGACTTATGAGGGTAATGGTATTTTGGAGGTAATAATTTTAGATGACAGCGGGAATCCCGTTCCTGAAGCCGATGTTTTTTTGACCTCTCATCTCGGAGAGGTTGGCAGCCGGCAACTCACCGATTCATTGGGACAGACGAATTTCAGCGGTTTGTCTTCGTCTGAATACACGGTAAAAGCGTCAAAATCCATCGACGAAAAAGTTGGTTACCTGGGAAGCGAGAAAATTTCCCTTGAATCCGGCAAGCAAGAGACGCTCACCGTTCGGATGCGATTGAATACCGCCGGATTGAAAATTAATGAAATTTACTACGCCGGGCCAGTGAACAATGAATTTTATTTTTATGATCAATTCGTTGAATTGTACAATGGCGGGGCGGACACAGTTTATCTTGACGGGACAATTTTAATTCGCGGCGGTGGCTACAGTCTGGCGGGAAAGGACAACGATGGTGACGGCGCAATAGATTATTTTTATTTTGACACTTCTGACGGCACAGAACACCGTTGTTTTGTTTATGCATTTAAATTGCCTGGCGTGCCGGGAATCAGCAGAAATTATCCGTTAGCGCCGGGAGAGTTTGCCGTTGTCGCCGGCGACGCCATTGATCACCGGGAAATTATTTCTACCAGCATCGATCTGTCCGATGCGGACTATGAATTTTACAATCCGTATTTTTTCCGTGATCCGAACAATCCGGATATTCCTGACTATGTGAATATTATTACCGGCGAACACGGGAGAGAGACGACAACTGACTTTATGCTGAATTTGTCCGGCGATATTCTTTTGCTTGCCAGCGGCGAAGATAGCGTGTATTGGGACGGAATAGACATTGACACAATAATTGACGGCGTCGAATATTCCAGTAACAAAGATCACATTCATAGCGTTGAAGAGAGAATTGACAAAGGGGCTGCCGGAGTCGCTCCGGACAAAGTGATGACCAAGTACAGCGGTATGTCTATTCAGAGAATAAGACCGGGATTTGATACAAATAACAGCACCGTCGATTTCACAATTTTAGATCATCCGACACCTGGGTATCAATAGAATTTTAATTTACCGGAATCAAATCAAAATTCATAGAATGCAGCAAGGGAATCAGTGTGAAACAAATAACTTCTTTTGTCATTATATTTATCCTCATCCTCGCCGTCACTGTTTCGGCACAAGAAAATCAACTGCGTCTATCTTCCTTGGGCTCTTGCAACTTGAGCTTTGAGGACGAAACGAATCAAATTTCAATTTATGATTTCGGAAAAAATCCTGCCGGCATTGTATTTGACCAATGCGGAGAGTGGATGAGGGCAATGAGTTGGTCGGATTATCGCCAAGGGGATTTTCGACGTCAGATGGATCCTGCGTCTCGATTTCAGTTGCATTTGCAAGCTGAAGCCTTCAAGTCAATGGCTGACAAAAAATCCGCTTTTCGGGGCTACATTCAATATTACACCGAGGATTTGCGCGACGTTTATCGGGCGCTCGAATACGAACCTTACCATGACAATTTTACTTCCATCGATACGACGACAGGAACGTTTGATTACTATGGTCCTCAGTTAGGTTTCGAATATGGCCGACGGTTAACTTCATTTTTTTCAATCGGAGCGCGCATCCGCTATCGGTTGCAGGACGGGCTAAAACGCGAGCCCAGCAAGACGAAAGTTGACGGCAGAATGATTCACGGCGACATCGGGGCGATGATAAATTTGCCATGGAAAATGACTCTGGGGCTTGTTTTCAGACCTTTTACTGAGCAATATCGCCTTAATGCGACAAAAGCATTTCTTCTCGATTATCCGATTATTTACAAATATTTCGGCGATAGCCTGCTGGTCAAAAATGATAAAGTCTCCACTTACAACAGAAAAATTGGCGATCAAGGCTATGCTTCTGAGGCGCAATTAATTTTTCCGCTAAACAGCGCTATCACAATTTCTGCCAAAGGGGGAATTTTCCTGCAAAACCGCCAGATTTCCGAAAATACATCTGAGGGAAGAAGGGACATCGACGATTACGGAAGCGTGCAAAAGACAGGGCGTTTCTTTGATTTTATCGGAAAATGGCATTTAGAAAGTTTGCCAGTGTTCTTTGGCGCCTCATTTTCGTGGAACGACTGGGATTCCTGGGCACGCACGCCGCGCTATCAGACTATTTTCGAAGAGATGAACGGGGGAAATAAAGAATTAGGCATTGGCATTGGCTTCGACCGAGAAAATTGTCCGTTGAAATTAGGCGCAGAATATTATTTTGAAAACTACAAAGAAGAAAAACACAACTATTATCAGCATTACCAGTGGAAACGCGATGTAAATGCAGAAAGATTGCATTGCGGCATTGAATATTTTTTAAAGAAAAATTTATGGCTGCGTAGCGGATTAGTCGCCGGCGAGATTATTCCTGAATACCACCTCAGCATGAAAGGAATTTCTGTGCGGCAACTCAGCGGCGGGATTGGATTCACTTTCAGAGGCTTGCTGCTGGATTTCGCCGGATACTACCAAAAACTGACGCCCAAAAATGGCGCTTTAAAAAGAGAAAACTTCTTTTTTATTTTCCAGGTAACGCAAATACTTTAGAAAAGAGTTCAGGGGATTTAGTCAACTTTTGCACGGATGACAACAGGCAAGATAAATTATTCGTCTGAAATTATTCGTCTGAGTGCTGTATTTAAAAAGAAAACAAGCCAAACTAACTCACTTTTCATTTATTGACTAAATGTTGGAGGTTTTGAAATGAAGAAATTAGCTACAATCTCAGCGCTGCTATTATTTCTTCTCATGTTAGTGCCAATCGTTTCAATTGCCGGCGATTGGGAAGTTTTCAAGCAATTTGATTTTGATGATTTTCTTGATCAAGTTGTTGTCGTGGGAGAAGGTCACGGTTATTTATTAGCCGGACAATCTCTTTATGAGTTCACACAATATCCGCCCACTTCATGGACAAAGAAAACAGACCTGCCGTCGCGAATCGACCCGGCGAATCCAGGCGAGGAATTGTCGTATTCCACCTATCGTATGGCTGCCTGGGGCGATACGATTGTCGTTGTTGGCAGCAAGGGCACAATTTTCACTTCTTCTGACGCCGGTGCATCGTGGACAGATCTGTCCGACACTGCTTACATTAAAGTGACATTTGAATGGGTTCAGGGTCCTAACAGCCAAAACGTTTGGATTTGCGGCGGCACCAGCAGTCCGAAAAAGGGCTATGTGTTGAGATTGGAAAATTTATCCGACTTGACGCGCAAGGATGTTGAAGAAATGGATTATAAATTGTCCGAAATTTTCTTCACTGACGCCATGCACGGTCACGCAGTGGCTGGCGGAACAAAAGGCGATTACTTCCGCACTGAAGACGGCGGAGCGACCTGGACAGAAATCGCCGGTAATTTTAAGGGCGGCACATCGGGTCGAATTTACGACATGACTTTTGCCAGTCAAAACGTGGGCTATGCCGCTGGTTATTACGGCTATCTCTACAAGACCACTGACGGCGGTGCATCAATATGGCAGCAAATTGAAACGCCAGAAAGAGAAATTGCATCCATTACTTATTTGTTGACCGTTTTTGCTTTGAACGAAAATGAGATTTTTGTCGGCGGGAAAGAAGGACGTCTCTACTACAGCGCTGATGGCGGCGCTTCTTTTGAATTGGTTCGTATCCCGAACGGCAATAATTTTAAGTCTCTCTGGTTTTCCGCGGCAAATGAAGGAATTGCCTTGTCAAGTTACGTTGTTTATCACGCAAAGCCGGGTAATCCGGTTGATTGGGAGCCATTGGTCAATTGGACTGCTGATTCTTACGCCAATGTCGCTGTTGATGAGAATGATAAACTTTGCCTTGTTGCGACCGACGGTATGTATTCTTACGGCAGCCCCGATGAATTGACAATTTCTCAGGTGGCGATTCCCGGCGTGCATCCCAATTTGAAAAATGCTTATTTTGGCAATGGGAAAGCTTTTTTGATGGGCTACAAATCTTTGATACTCAGCGATGATGATATGCAAAGCTGGTTTGAGGTACTCAACGTTGATTCTGGCCTGAAAAAATATGCGCATGATATTTCATTTGTTGACGCCGACACTGCTTATATGGGCGACAGCGGCGGCACGCTCTGGAAAACGACAAATGGCGGCTACAATTGGCAAAAATTGCAAAAAATTGGCACAGGCCTGTATCGCGTCATATTTACGGACTGGCAAACCGGCTATGCATTGGATTACAAAGAAGAGCAAATCCAAAAAACTACTGACGGAGCCGCTTCATGGACCGCCATTCCCGTGACAGACATCACGAAATGTTATTTCTACGATATGGAGATGCTCAACGACTCCACTTTGATCATCGCCGGTTATGATGCCACACAAAGCGGCGCTTCCAAAGGGTTGATCGTTAAAAGCACGGATTATGGCGCAACCTGGAAAACTGTCTTTCATTCCAATATCACTTACAAAAGCCTGAATCTTTACAGCATTGAATTTAACGGCGATATCGGCTATGCGAGCGGAAACAATGGTGTCATTCTGAAATCTGAAGACGGCGGCGATACCTGGAACGAAGAAGCAAGCCCTGTTGCTGGTAAAATGGTTTATTTGTACGGCGGAAAATTTCTCTCCAATGGCGATTTTTATGCGGCGGGGAATAGGGGATATGTGTTGAGAAAATTGGCGTCCACCGGCGTTGAAGCGATGAAAAACGCGGTTGTCAATAATTATCAGTTAAGTCAGAATTTTCCCAATCCGTTCAATCCGACGACTGACATTTCATTTGCTTTGCCAACGCGAAGTCATGTCAAGCTGTCTGTTTACAACGCATTGGGTCAGAAAGTCGCGACTCTTGTGGAGGGAATGCGTCAGGCGGGATCGTATCGCGCGACATGGAACGCGCAAAATATGCCCAGCGGAATTTATTTCTACCGTCTGGAAACTGACTCATTCTCAAAAACGCTCAAAATGATTCTGATGAAGTAGGGCGGCATTTCTGATCGTTGGAAAATAGTCACAAATTCAGGTGGTTTTGTTTTGCCTGACAAATTTAGTAAATTGTTCCTGTGACAAGATTGCTATGGCAAAGATCGCGGACATTAATCGTTCGCTTTCTTTGCCATAATTTTAAAAAGTGTAGAGGCATATAAACTTAAATTGGGTCTGCTGATGAAAAAAAATATTCGTCTGATTTTGCAATTGATTATTTTAGCTTTGATCATTTTCGTCATCGTCAAGAGCTTTGATGTTGAGCGATATTGTCCGTTCGGCGGTATCTTGTCTTACGCCACGATGGTTTATCAAAATACAATGGCGTGTAACATGACCGCGAGCGCCGTTTTTATGGCGTTTGTGCTGGTGCTGGGCGCGTTGGCGATAGGAAAATTATTTTGTAGCTATGTTTGTCCCATCGGACTGATCACAGAGTGGCTGGGTAAATTAGGCAAATTATTGCATTTGCATTTTGATTTACCGAAAATTTTGGATCGAATCTTCCGTTCGTTAAAATACATTTTGCTGTTCATTGTGCTTTATTCTACGGTTACCAAAAGCGAGCTATTCTGCCGCACATTTGATCCGTATTATGCGGTTGCCACCGGGTTTGGCCATGATGTGGTTTTCACCTGGGCGCTCATTGCCTTGCTGGCGACTATTTTGGGCTCTATTTTCATAAAACAATTCTGGTGCAAATATTTGTGCCCGTTAGGCGCAGCAACTAATCTTTTTGTCAATTTTTATTTGATCTTGGTGCCATTCATCATTTATCTCATTTTAGTTAAATTGGGCATCCATTTGTCGATTATATGGCTCTTTGGCACAATTTCGCTGTTAGGTTTTGTGTGGGAAGTCGGCGTGTTTAAATTTAAACCGCTTCCTTTCACCAAAATTACCGTTGATCACGACGGCTGCACAAAATGCATGAAATGCGTTGCCGCCTGTCCCCATGGCATTGAAGTTTGCCAGTACGAAATAGTGGATCATCCGGACTGCATGTTGTGCACTGATTGCGTTTACTCGTGCGATGTCGATAAGGCCATCAAGGTGAACCATTCCGACAAACTCGTCTGGCTGCCGGCGATCATGGTTGTCGCGCTCATGGCGTTGGGATTTATTTTGTCCAACCATTACGAGTTTCGCACACTGCAAAAACGATGGGGCGGCTTTGAAAATATGGAAAATTTACAGGTTTTCCACCAATCCGGACTAAAAAATGTCAAATGTTATGGCTCTTCCATGGCGCTGTATCGGAAGATAAAAGACAAGAAAGGCATTTATGGTCTGGACACTTACGCCAAATCGCACACGGTCAACATTTACTACGATCCGAACAAGCTATCGGAAGCTGGTATTCGTAAGGAGCTTTTTAGTCCGCGGCGCTACAAAACGCGCACTTTCAAGCGATATAAACCTGATTCTCTGACAGTGTGGGAAGTCGGCATAGACAACCTTTTTGACATCGTGGACCACATGAATATGATTCGCGTTTTTAATCATAATTTGCATGTTTTTGGTTTTGAGTCCGAATATGGCGATCCGGTAATGGTGCGAATTTTCTTTGACAGCGACAGTACAAATGCGGCAGAGATCAAAAAACAGATCGATGAGACCAAACACATCGAGCGGAAAATTCGCGGCAAAAAACATGTTTATGAAATGGATTTTCAGTGCAAGGGCGACGGAAAAATCGTGGCCAAGGTGCCTGTTTCTTTTTACGAGCAGCGCATGTTTGGCGCTTACGATCAGCCTTTTAATGGCTTCGAAAATGAAGACTTAAAAAATCTGTCAATTTATGAGATTGGCATTGTAGGCGCGGAAAATTTCATGCTGCGCCGACAACTGCCGTACCTGGTGAGCCATATTTCCGGCGACAGCGCAATTGTTCGCTTCAAAACTTCTTCCATTGACGGAAGAGATGTCGCTTTGATTTATTTTGATCCCGCGTTAATCGACACGGCGAAAATTCATCAGATGCTTGTCGTGGACACGCTGAAATATTACAAATCTGACGATACCGTCGGATTTAAAAAGAATATTTACCAATTCAAATACCCGAGCAAAGTGCACGCTGCCGCTGATTTTGTCGATCCGGTCGCTATTGCGAAAGAATATCAATTTAGTGAATAGCGAGCAAAGATGTGCTCCGCCTGAAAGGTGGGGTGCATCTTGCTAATGGGTTGCATTTTATTTAGGAGAAAATTAATGATAAGCAAAAGATTTGCTTTATTCATCTTGCTGATATTAAGCCTGGTATCGCTGAGTTTTGCGCAAGCACAGGTCCAGGAAGGCGAAGTCGTCGAAACAATTTTAGACAATGGCTTGAAAGTTTTGACGGTTGAGATACACAACGCGCCGATTGTTTATTCGCAATTATCGTACAAAGTCGGTTCCAGGAATGAAAATGTCGGTTCTACCGGTATTGCGCACATCACCGAGCACATGATGTTCAAGGGCACACCCAATTATCCGGCGGGAACGATTTCGCAAATCATAAAAAACAACGCCGGCGTTTTTAATGCGTTCACTTCCAACGACATCACTGCCTATTATGAACAAATGCCAAAAAATAAAATCGAACAGGCGCTGGCGATTGAGTCGGATCGAATGTACAATTGCGTGATTGATTCAGGCGAACTCGCCAGAGAGCTCAATGTCATCATGGAAGAACGCCGCATGAGAACGGAAAATAATCCACGGGGACTATTTTCCGAAGAGTTTAATGCCATCGCTTTCAAAAGTTCGCCTTACCATTGGCCTGTGGTCGGATGGATGGATGACATTAAAAATACGACCAGGGACGAAGTTTACAATTTCTACCGCACTTACTACACGCCGAATAACGCCACGCTCGTGCTGGTCGGAGATTTTGAAACCGGGAAAATGTTGCAAACAGTGGAAGATCATTTCGGAAAAATTCCCCGTGGTCCCGAAGTGGATCAAACTGTGACCTCAGAAATCGAGCAACTCAGCACGAGAACGGTGACATTAAAAAGACCCGATGTCAAAACGGTCACGCTGCAGATGGGTTGGCACACGCCGGGCATTGGTCATCCCGATAATGCCGCTTTGTATTTTCTCGCTCGCATTTTGGGAGGCGGGAAGACGTCTCGATTGAGAAAAAATCTTGTGGAAGAAAAGAAACTGGCAATCCGCGTTTCCGCGCGCGCCACATTCGGAAAAGACCCGTATCTTTTCATTGTCAGTGCTGAATTACGCAAAGAAAAAATGGGTCAGTTGGGGCGCGTGAAAGACATTATTTTTGACGAGATTGAAAAAATTAAAGCGGAATCCGTATCCGAATACGAGTTGCAAAAGGTAAAAAACAGAATTGCCTTTAACGAGGTATCGGAGAATCTCAAAGTCTCGGGCATCGGCGGTCGGCTGTCGCGCTACGAAACCTATCTGTCGTGGAAATTTTACGATGATTGGAAAAAGCAAAGGCAGGCTGTTACGGTGGCAGATGTGAAGCGCGCGGCAAATCAATATTTACATGCGGAATATTTGACGATTGGCTATCTTTTGCCCTCGGAAAAAGCTGAAAAAATAACAAAAAAATCCTCGTCAATTCACAAGAACAACGACCAGAGCAATTTTTTCTACCAAAATCCAACTCCGAAAAAAAAGAATACGAATTTGCAAACGGAGCAAAAGCTCGATGTGGCAAAACCCAACCCAATTGCGCCACGCGTCAAAAAAGCGAAATTGAACAACGGCATCGAGGTGTATTTTATCAGGTCAAAAGCGTTCCCGATTTTCTCGTTGCACGGCTTTATTCGTACCGGAAATTGTCCCGAAGACGCAAAAAAACCGGGACTCGGTTCTCTCACCGGGAGAATGATGAATCGCGGCACGAAACAATTTTCTTTTGATTATTTATCCGAAAGAATGGATTTTATTCCCTTCAGTTTTAATGTCAGCGGGGGAGTGGAGACCATTGATTTTGGCGGTAGCGTTTTGTCGGAATATGCGGACACGCTGCTTTTTTACGCGATGAATATTTTAACTGAACCTGCGTTTCCGGAGAATGGCTTGGAGATTGTCCGCGCGAGCATGATCACGTCGCTGCGGCGAGCGGAAGGAAGCGCCGGCTGGAAAACTTCGCGTTTTCTGTTTGAGCGCATTTATGGAAAAAGTCATCCGTACGGACGGCTCAGTACTGGCGGAGAAAAAAGTCTGCGTCAAATTACTATCGCTGACCTGAAAAATTTTCATAAAAAATACTATTGCCCGCAGCACACGATGCTATTTGTCCTGTCCGATCTGTCAATGGACAAGGTGCTGGAAAAACTGAACCGGTCTTTTGGTAAATGGCGACATGCGAATCCGCCGCAATTGGCTGATTTCCCGAATCCGACTGGCGTAAAAGGCAGGGTTGTCAAAGTTTTTCCCATGCCCGAGAAAAAACAGGCGGACGTGCGAATCGGCGGTTTGCTAGTGCCTTATGGCCACAAAGACTCAGAAGCCATCGAATTGGCGGTGCACATTCTGGGAGGAAGTTCACTCACTTCGAGAATGGGAGTGAATATCCGGGAAAAACAAGCACTTGCCTACCACGTTGGAGTCAAAACCAGACAGCGGCAACATGGCGGACTCTGGTTCATGCAATCGGGCACAAAACCGGAAACAGCAACTCAGTTGTTGAAAAGCGCGCTCGCAGAAATCCGACGAATGCGCCGGGAAAAGGTCAGCGACGCTGAATTGCTTAACGCAAAACGTTTTTTGATCGGCATTCTACCGATGATGCTGGAATCGCCCGACGATGTTTTGCGACAGGTCGAAGATACGGCAGAACACCATCTCCCAGTCGAATATTTTGACAACTACGCCGACCGAATAATGGCGGTGACCAAAGATGATATTTTACGAGTGATGACAAAATACTTTGACACAAAAAATATTGTCATTGTCGGCGCCGGCCCGATGGACGAGCATGAATTTGATATTTTTAAGGACAAATTGTAACCATCAGCGACAGCTAAATTGATTTCGTTTCAAACTTTGCTATTTTGTGCAACGAAGGCGCAGGAGAATCCCTCGACAGTTGTTGGCATAACAACTTTGTCGGGGGATTTTTTGTTTAATGCAGTTAATTTTCCTTGAAATTTCAATGCCCTACGGGAAACCAATTTTTTATATTTTTTTGAATAATGTTTTTTCCAAATTTGTAGCTTATCTGCTAAAATAAGCTAAAATATAAATTATTGCTTGCATTCTAAGTAAAAAAGTGTTATTTTAAAGAAAAATATCTTCCTTTATTTGCAATATCAAGCCCGCTCTTTCTGGCGAAACCCACCGAGGACGCGATGAGAGTTAAATTGACATTGAGAACCGCCCGAAAATTTTCCACAATCCCGATAAACTATCAATACCAATTGTCATCAGCTATTTATCAAATTCTATCGCAGTCATCCCCTGAATTTTCGCTCTGGCTGCACGAACAAGGGTATTCGACTCCGCAGGGAAAGCCGATAAAGCTGTTTGTATTTTCAAAATTGTACATTCCCGGCGTCAAGTCCAGAAATGGCGCTTTGATCGCGAGAAACTTCACTCCCTGCACGCTGCACATCGAAAGCCCAATGTTGCAGGATTTTGTGCAAAACTTTGTCATCGGCCTTTTTTCATCGCAGGAGATTAGTATCAACAGTCAGTACGGATCAGCGAAATTTGCAGTGCAGCAAGTGGAGACCGTTCCCGAACCTGAGTTTAGCGAAGAAATGAAATTTAAATGCTTGTCTCCGATTGTCGTTTCTACTGCTCGAAAAAAAGAAGGACAAATTCAGGAGCATTATTACCGCCCACTGGAGCCCGATCTCTCCGAAGCGATCCGAAAAAATTTGATTTCAAAATACGAAACTCTTTACCACCGACATCCGGAAAACGATAGCTTAACTTTTGCGCTTGACGAACATTATCTCCGCAGAAGAGGAGGTGAAGAAAAGCTATCCAAGCTGATCAAGATTAAAGAAGGCATGGCCGAAGAAACGCGCATTAAGGCGTTCGAATGTCCGTTTTATCTGAAAGGAAGCACGGAGTTGATGAAAGTTGCCTATGAGTGCGGCATCGGGCAGAAAAATTCAATGGGGTTTGGGATGGTGGACGTTGTTAAATAATTGACAATTCTAAATTAAATTAGCATCAATGCCCCATATCCAAAATTATATTTAAGGAAAAAAATGGAGACGAGATTAGCCCTGAAACATGCGCATACCCCGCAAATCAGAATGGCATATTTTGATCAATTGATTCGTAATGGAAAACTTGAGGGTTAAAACGAGCTTGAACGTTCTTTGAAAGAAATTAATTAAGAAATGGGTTTTCAATTCTTAAGTCGCGGATGCGCTGACCATGTTGCAAATCTTCAGTGTACAAAATTTTGCTTTTTGACCTTATTGCAGCGGAAATGATAAGTGAATCGTAAAATGAATATTTCCAGCCCTCCTGTATTTCTAAAGCATCTTGGAAAAGTTCAATGCCGGAAAATATTTCACACAACGGTTCCAGAACATTTGTTATGTAGAGGTTACAATCCTGCTTCTTTAAAGGGATTTCAAATTTCTGGGTTGCAACATTTAAGAATTCCTGTATCACCTGATAACTGATGCAGCCGGAAAATTGATAAAGCGCTTTACTGATTAATTCCTTTGCTCTCTCTTGTTTAGCAGGATTGGATTTGTCAAAAGAATAGATAAAAATATTGGTGTCCAGAAAAAATTTATCGTTCATTGAGCTCATCCCGTGTAAATTTCCCTCCGGAATTTGCATA
>JAADFU010000024.1 GCA_013152715.1 Calditrichota bacterium | reverse complement strand
GTTGTTGGCGTCCATGTACCAGGCCCAGAGATCCATGGCTTTCGTGAAACCATATTTTTCAATGAAATCCTGATAATACGGCGGGTTGTGCGCCATCAAGATCACCGGCGGCGTGTCGAAGCCGTCAATGAGCAAGCCGCAGACTTCGTTCTGGGAAAAACTTTCCGGGCCTTTCACCGCGTCAAATTTCTTTTCTTTTGCCCAATTCATGACGTGATCTAACAGCGCCTTTGCTACCGAGTAATCTTCGATCGTTTCAAAAAAACCAAAGAAGCCAACGTTTTCGTTGTGCACTTCATTGTGGCGGTTGTTAATGATGGTGGCGACAGTGCCGACAATTTCTTTGCCGCGGCGCGCCAGATAAAAATCAGCGTCAGAGTGTTCGAAAAAAGGATGTTTGGCTTTGTCCAGCATCTCTTTTTGTTGTGAAATGAGCGGCGGCACCCAGACTGCGTCATTTTTGTAGATTTTCCAGGGGAAAGTAACAAACTGCTTCACATCGCGTTTGCTTTGCACTTTGGTGATTTCAATGTTCTTATTGTTCATGCGCATGCTCCTTTTGGCTGAAAATGAAACACCTGCCCGGGCGTCAAATTTATTGCATGACGCTAATTTCAGACAGGTGTCAAAAGATGTGAGGGAAAAATTTTTGAATAAGAACGCATTTCAGCACTTAAATCAATTGAAATTGTTTTCCTAATTTGTAAAAAATATCAAGCACCTGATCCAACTCTTCTTCGGTGTGCGTTGCCATGTAGCTTGTTCGTAGCAGCGCATTGCCGGGCTCGACGGCCGGGCTGATCACTGGATTGGAAAAAATCCCGTTTTCATAGAGTAATTTCCAGAAACCGAAAGTTTTCATGTCGTCGCCGATGATGATGGGAATGATTGGCGTTTGCGAGTTCCCGGTGTTAAAGCCCATCTCATTGTAAGCCTTGCGCATTTTCTCCGCATTGTAGTGTAGTTTTTCCAGACGTTCCGGTTCCGATTTCAGAATGTCCAGCGCCTTGCTCACTGTAGCGACTGCGGACGGCGGCATACTCGCGGAAAAAATCAGCGCGCGAGCCGTGTGTTTGATGAATTCCACGACCTTCTTTTCTCCGGCGATAAAACCGCCGAGCGAAGCAAAAGATTTGCTGAAAGTTCCCATGACCAGGTCCACGTCGTCTTCCATGTCAAAATACTCGGAAGTTCCTCTGCCGTGTTTGCCCAGCACGCCGCAGGAGTGAGCGTCGTCGATCATCAAGCGCGCGCCGTATTTCTTTTTCAATTTGATCAATTCCGGCAAGTTGACAATGTCACCGCCCATGCTGAAAACGCCGTCGGAGACGATCAGTTTTCCGCCGCTGTGATCGTTGTGCATTTTGAGCAAGCGCTCCAGATCAGCCGCGTCGTTGTGGCGATATTTGTAGTTTTTTCCGAAGGACAGCCGGCAGCCGTCAACAATGCTGGCGTGATTTTCTTTGTCGCCAAAAATGAGATCGCTTTTGCCCACGATGGAAGAAATTGTCCCCTGGTTGGTTTGAAATCCGGTGGAAAAAACCAGCGCGGCTTCTTTGCGCATAAAATCAGCCAATTTGGCTTCTAACTCCTCATGCAAAATGAGAGTCCCGTTCAAAAATCGCGATCCGGTACACCCGGAACCGAATTTCTCCATGGCATCGACAGCGGCTTTTTTGATGCGCGGGTCCTGCGTCAATCCCAGATAATTATTGGATCCGATCATAATGAATTTTTTGCCGTCTATCATTACTGTCGAACCCGCGCCGGATTGAATGGCTTTAAAATAAGGGTAATAACCTTCCGCCTTCGCATCTTCAGCTCGCGAGTCTCTGTAAGCTTTTTCAAATAAATCCAATGGTGGGTTACCTCCGTTTGTCAGAAATATTTAATTATTGTAAAATATAAACATCATTTTTCAAATTGTCAAGTGTAAAATCAAATTGTACAAAAATTGGAATTCTTTTGTTGATTTATTTGTTTTAAATTATTACATTTAAACTAAAGACAAAAAATTGGAATATTGTTTGTTTTGCCTTTGAGAAAGTTGTTATTGATCTGAAGCCTGGCTTGCAGATCACGAGCTAAAGCTCGCGGCAATGAAACTGATTTAGATAATTTTGATTATGCAAATGACGACAGATTTCAAAATAGACAGCGCACAAAAAATTAAATCGAGGACGCCCATGCGCGCATTCGTAACCGGCAGCAACGGATTTATCGGCAGCCACCTGATTGAAAAATTGGTGGAAAAAAAATACGCTGTGAGATGTCTGGTGCGAAAGACGAGCGATTTGCGCTGGATTGAGAATTTGCCGGTGGAATTTGTTTACGGCGACGTCACGCAATCGGAGACGCTGATCCCGGCGGTGAAAGATGTGGATGTCGTTTTTCATTTGGGAGGATTGGTTCGCGCTCTTTCGTGGGATGATTTTTTTCGCGTCAATGCCCTGGGGACGAAAAATTTGCTCGACACCTGTGTGCGCGAAAATGTGAACCTGAAAAGATTCGTCTATGTCTCCAGTCAGGCCGCGGTGGGCCCCAGCTCAGATGGCAGAAAAATTAACGAAAACGACGAGCCCGCTCCCATTTCGCTTTACGGAAAAAGCAAACGAGAGGCGGAAAAATTCGTGTGGGAATATCGGTCGAATTTTCCGGTGACCATTTTGCGGCCGCCGTCGGTTTATGGGCCGCGAGATGACGATATTCTGGAAATTTTCAAATATATTAATTGGGGCGTCAAGCCGCGCGTCGGGAAAAAAGAGCGGCGAATCAGCATCATCTACGTTGACGATTTGGTTCGCGGTATCGTGCGTGCTGCTGAAAATGAACGGGGAGCGAACCAGATTTTTTTTCTCACGGGTGAAGCGTGTGACTGGGCCGAGTTCGAAAATAAAATTGCACAGGCAATGGGCAAAAAATCCATTCAAGTGGTTGTTCCGGAATTCGGAGTGAACGTGGCTGCTTTTTTGGGTGAACTGGCGGCAAAAATCACACGAAAACCGGCGCTGCTGAACAAAGACAAGGCGCGCGAAATGAAGGAGCAATTCTGGCTGGTGGACGGCGCAAAAGCGGAGAAAACGCTCGGCTTCAAACCGGAAATTTCTCTCGAAAAAGGCATCAAACGAACCTATCGCTGGTATTGCGAGCAAGGCTGGCTTTAAATTTGAATTTTTGGAGAAAGCACTTGAAATTTATCGTCGATGCCATGCTGGGCACGCTGGCAAAATGGCTGCGAATTATGGGCTACGACACGCTTTACGAAAAAAATTTTTCCGATGATGATCTGTTTTTCAAAGCGTTTTTGGAAGATCGGATTTTGCTGACGCGTGATCGTGAACTGTCGGAACGTGTCGGCGAAAAACAGAGCCACTTTATCACTGAAGTGAAACTGAAAGATCAATTGCGCCAGCTCATCGCTCGTTTTGAATTGGATGAACACAAAAATTTGCTCAGTCGCTGCGTGCTGTGCAATAGCCCGATTGTGCCTATTACTAAAGAAAAAGTGAAAGACCGCGTGCCGGATTATGTTTTTGAGACAGTGAGTGAATTTTATTTTTGTGAGAATTGCAACAAAATTTACTGGCGCGGCAGTCACGCGGAACAAATTCAGGCATTCCTCTCTGAAATAAAAGGAGAAAAACCATGAGCGGTCGAGACGATGCGCTGCGAGAAGAAAATCGAAAAATGCAATTTTTGCGTCTGATTGTCGACGCCACGGCAGCGCGCTTGCGGCAAGGAGATTTGTCGACCATGGAAGCGCTGGCATTAATTTCCGAGACCAAAAAGGCTGTGCTGCGGCTTTTCCCGGACAAGGAAGAGACCTACGATTTGATTTACAAGTCGCGCTTTGAGCGAATTTTGAAAGAAACAATGGAGTCTAATTGAGTTTTGGGGATTTTTTAGAAGCCTTTCAAAGGTTTGTAACTTTTGGAAGGGTATGAGTTTGGCGGCTTCGAGGCTCGTCTCGTATAGTTACCATTTTTTCAACTTCCGCGACAACGGCAATTTTTAATTCTGCGTAACAAATTAAAATTCCCGAAAAATGGCATTATTTTTGTAATAACCACTGTGAAATTCCCATCTCATTGTCCGCTCTCGCGCAATGTGACCTATTGGAGGTGGCTGCTATGTTTAAGTTTGTGGTGAAGGTTGTGGTGGTGGTGTTGGCTATTCAGGCAGCACTCGGATACCTGAAAAAAGAAGGTATCATCAGCGGAGAAATCAAAATTAATTACACCGCTGTGAAAGAAAAAATCTTCGAGGCAATCCCCAAAGAAAAAATCGCCAAAGAAGTTAAAGGATTGATTTATCAGAAGGTTAAAGAGGGCATTGACTCTCGCGTTGATCAACTTGGCACGGAATTTTCTCAAAAACTCAACGACGTTCAAAAAGATGATTCCGAGCAAAAGATGCTGATTCACGTCATTTCCGACGGCGAAACGCTGCGGGAATTGTCGGAGAAATATGGCGTTTCCGACAAGGTCATCAAGAAAATCAACAAAATTCACGGCGACAGAGATCTCACTGTAGGCCGGGAATTGTTGATTCCGTTTGTTGCTCGCAGCGTGACCTGAGATGCAGTTTGAAATTTCAAGCTGAAAGGACGCCTGGCTAATTCGCAATTTGGTTTTGCCACATTCCACTCAAATGAATAGTAGAACATGGTTGCCATTATTGGACGCGAGAAAATTGTTTTCATCCTCAGAAAATTCCTCTCTCAAAATTGAAGCGGTGTGATTTGACGCCGCTTTTTGCTTGTCAGCAACCCCAATTTCAGGAAGCACAAAATCCGCTTATTTGAATTTTCATGCGCACGAGAGTCAAATTTATCAACAAATTATTCAATATTTTTTCTTGTAAATAGAAAAGATTTTTATTATATTGTGGAATAAAATTAGGCAAAATTTAGTTCCGCTTTGCAAAAATAACTTTACCTGAGAGAAATTTAAAATAATCGTAGCCCAGGGCAAATGAGATTAGAGGCGGAGAACGGAGCATGAGGATAATAGATCACCCGATTCTTGAATTTCCGGAGAGTCGGAAAGAGATTTCTTTTACTTTTGACGGAAAAAAAATTGCCGCCCTTGAGGGAGATACGATTGCAGCGGCGCTGCACGCCGCCGGGATTCGCGTGTTGTCGCACAGCCTGAAGCAGCACCGTCCTCGAGGGTTTTTTTGTGCCATTGGCAAATGTTCGTCCTGCGAGATGGAAGTGGACGGAGTGCCTAATGTTAAAACCTGCCTCGAACCGGTGCGCGACGGCATGGTCGTGAAAAGTCAGACGGGTTGGGGCGAATTTCCGAAAGTGGAAAAGAGGCATTCTTACGTCCGCGGTGAAATTCCTCAAAGAGAAATCGACGTTGCCATCGTTGGCGCGGGCCCCGCCGGATTGTCCGCTGCCATTGAGGCGGCAAAATTAGGCGCTTCGGTACTGCTGATGGATGAAAATTTTCAAATCGGGGGTCAACTCATCAAGCAGACGCACATGTTTTTTGGTTCCAAAGAACACCATGCCCGTGTCCGGGGAATCGACATCGCGAAAAAATTGCTCGACGAGTGTGAAAAACTGGACATTGAAATTTTTACGGAATGTTCCGTCATCGGCTATTTTCACCCGCACCAATTGGCGGCGGTGCACAAAAACAGATTAATCAAAATTAACGCCAAAAAGGTGATTGTCGCTTGCGGCGCGTCGGAAAATATGCTTTCGTTTGCGGGAAACGATTTGCCCGGAGTTTACGGCGCCGGCGGAATTCAGACGCTGATGAACGTTTTTGGTGTGTTGCCGGCGAAAAGAGTGCTCATGGTCGGCGCGGGAAATATCGGCGTGATTGTGAGTTACCAACTGTTGCAGGCAGGAGTGGACGTCGTCGCGGTCGTGGAGGCGCTGCCAAAAATCGGCGCTTATCAAGTGCATGCCTCTAAACTTGTGCGCTGCGGCGTGCCGATTTTGACGTCGCACACCATCAAGCGCGCCTACGGGGAAGAAAAAGTTGCAGGCGCGACAATTGTAAAGTTGAATGAAAAGTGGGAGGAAATTCCCGGCACCGAGCAGGATGTGGACGTAGATGCTGTGTGTCTGGCTGTGGGGCTGAATCCGGCTTCGGAACTATTTTTTCAGGCGAAGTGTCGCATGTTGTACATTCCGGAATTGGGCGGAAATGTTGTCTGGCACAACGAAGACATGGAAACTTCTGTTAAAGGCGTTTTTGTTGCCGGAGATGTGGCTGGCATCGAAGAGGCCTCTTCGGCGATGCTGGAAGGTAGAATGGCGGGATTGGCGGCAGCGGAGTCGCTTTTTGGTTCATCCGCGGAAATCGTCCGGAAGAAAAATCGGGTGAGGAAAGGCTTGCGCGCGTTGCGAACGGGACCTTTCGGAGAAAAGGCTCGCCAGGGAGAACGCAAAATGAAGGAGGCGGCTGCCCATGAGTGAATTTTTGAAGACCGGAATTTTAGGAATCGGAGACATTGAAATACCTCCCGCAACGCGTCGTCAAAAAGGCAGAGTGGTAATGATTGAGTGCGTGCAGCGAATTCCCTGTAATCCGTGTACTGAAGTTTGTCCCCAGGGTGCAATCACCATCGAGGGCGACATTACCAACGTGCCTCACGTTGATTTTGACAAATGCAATGGCTGCGGAATTTGCATCGCGAATTGTCCGGGGTTGGCAATTTTTGCCGTAGATGAAAGTCTGGGCGACGACGTTGCTGAAGTGGGTTTGCCTTATGAATTCAGACCTCTGCCAGAAAAAGGAGAAATTGTGGAATTGATTGACCGTGCCGGAGGAAAAATCGGCGTCGGAAAAGTGAAGCGCGCGCTGAGTCCGAAAAGTTTTGACAAAACGGCAGTCGTTTATTTGATGGTTCCGAAAAAACTTTCGCTGGAAGTACGATTTTTTAAAAGGACGAATTGACAGGTCAGAATTTTTGAGGTCGAATTATGATTACAGATGACACCATAATTTGTCGCTGCGAAGATATTACGTACAAAGAAATTGTCGATGCGATCGATATGGGCATCGCCACGGTGGCGGAAATCAAAAAAACGCTGCGCGCGGGAATGGGTCCCTGTCAGGGGCGCACATGCGGCAGATTGATTGCGCAGATCATTTCGCGTCGCACGGGGAAACCCCTGGCTGCGGTTTGGGAGCCAAGTTTCCGACCGCCGCTGAAAACGGTGCCTTTGAAAATTTTAGCGGGAGTTGACGATGACCAGTTCTGAGTTCGATGTGATTGTTGTCGGAGGAGGCATTATTGGGACTGCAACCGGCTATTATCTGGCAAAGTCAGGCAAAAAAGTTTTATTATTAGAAAAAAAATATTTGGGCGCCGGATCGACAGGCCGCTGCATCGGCGGCATTAGAGCGCAGTTTTCCACGGAAACGACGATCCGCGTGGCAATGGAAAGCGTCCGACTTTTCCAAGGGATGGAAAAAGAATTTGGCTTTTCCGTAGCATGGGCGCCTTCGGGATATCTGTTTCTGGCATTCAGCGAAGCGCAGAGAAATGGTTTTTTTAGTGTGATGAAAATTCAGCACCAAATGGGACTGAACGTTCAATTTTTGGAACCCGGGGAAATCAAGAAAAAATTTCCTTTTGTGAATGTGGACGATTGTGTCGGCGGCACCTGGTGTGATTCGGACGGTCAGGCAGATCCGTTTTTTGTGCTCAAAGGGTACATGTTGGGCATCAGGAAATTTGGCGGGAAAATATTGACTGGGGAAGAAGTTGTGACAATTGATCAGCGCATGGGAAAGTTTGCCGTAACAACGCGTTCGGGAAAAACTTTTTGGGCGGAACAGATTTTGAACGCCGCAGGCCCGGATGCCTACGACGTGGGTCAGATGGTTGGTTTGGATTTACCGGTTGCGCCGGAGCGGCACGAGGCGCTGATTACCGAAGGCGTGGAATATGTGGGCATTCCCATGATTGTGGATTATCGTAAAGACGGCTGCTATTTTCAGCAAAGATTGACCGGGCAAATTATTGGCTGTTATACGCCAGAGACGCGCGTTCCCGGTAAAAATGTGGACGCTACTTTTGAGTTTCTCACAGAAATGTCGCGTCGCATGTTGCGGGTGATTCCGGCGTTGGAACCGGTGACGGCGCTGCGGCAGTGGGCCGGCTCATACTCGATGACGCCGGACGGCACTCCGATTGTCGATGAGACCAGCGAGCCCAATTTTTTTGTCGCCGTCGGCATGAGCGGCCATGGTTTTATGTTAGGGCCGGCGCTGGGAAAAAATTTGTCATATTTCATGGTTCACCGCGAGTGGGAACACGACATGGCGGAGTTCTCTTTTTCCAGAGATTTTGGCAGCAAAGCGGAAGCGATGAAATAGATTTTTAAACTCGAAGCGTATCCCAACTTCACACATAATTTTGTTCCTGCATTACAGACAAATTGAAGAGATATTTTTTTCGATACAATTTCGCCTGAAAATCAGCGACGACTGTTTTGCTTCGGATATTTCATATTTGATTTTGCGACGAGTGTCGTTGAAGGAGGGCGATTTTTTTCGCCATATTGCGTCGTGAATTTCACCGCATAAATTTTGTCTTGGGAAAATGAACTTATGATTTTCTAATAAGTTTAAAAAAAAGCCCCAACAATTTTTTAGCTTGATTTTATTAAAATAATACAGTATATTTTTAGCTATACCCGGAATAGTTGGAGGAAGGAATGGGGAAAATTATTTCCATTGCCAACCAAAAAGGCGGTGTGGGAAAGACGACAACGGCTGTAAATCTTTCTGCGTGTTTGGCGGTAGCCGAATACCCGGTTTTATTGATTGACATTGACCCTCAAGCGAATTCGACAAGCGGCCTTGGATTCGATTCAAAGAAAATAGAAACAAGTATTTACAATGTACTAATTAAGGGCGAAAATCTCACTGACGCGATCATAAAAACAGACCTTGAATATTTAGACTTATTGCCTTCAAATCAAGATCTGGTGGGTGCGGAAATCGAATTGGTTCCCAGCATGTCTCGCGAAAAAGTTTTAGCGGGAATTTTACCCAAAATCAAAGATAAATACAAGTATATTTTTATTGATTGTCCGCCGTCCCTGGGGTTGCTCACTTTGAACGCGATGACTGCTTCAGATTCTGTGTTGATTCCGATTCAGTGCGAATATTACGCATTGGAAGGACTGAGTCAGCTTTTAAATACGGTGCGGCTTGTGCAGAAACACTTGAATAAAAAGTTGGAGATTGAAGGGGTGCTGTTGACGATGTTCGACGCGCGGCTAAATTTATCCAACCAGGTGGCAGACGATGTGCGGCGTTTTTTTGACAAAAAAGTTTTTAATACGGTGATCAACCGCAATGTACGAATTAGCGAGGCGCCGAGTTTTGGCAAGCCGATTATTTTGTACGACGCGGTATCGACCGGCGCGGAAAATTATATGAGTTTAGCAGAGGAATTAATAAAGAATGGCCAATAAACGGCTGGGAAAGGGCCTCAGAGCGTTAATTCCCGACGTTCCTCCGGAAGATACGACGGCGCGCGTAAACTCGATTCAAGAAATTGAAGTCCGAAAAATCCGACCCAATCCATTCCAACCTCGCGGAAATTTTGATGAAGTCGCGTTGTCCGAATTGAGAAATTCGATTGCCGAAAAAGGAATTATTCAACCGATTACCGTCCGGCGGAAGGATGACGGTTATGAGTTGATTTCCGGCGAGCGGCGATTGCGTGCAGTGAGTCAGTTGGAAGTGGAGCGAATTCCGGCGTACGTACTCGAGGTGGAATCTGACGAAGAAATGCTGGAACTCTCGCTGATCGAAAACATTCAGCGCGAAGATCTCAATCCGATAGACGTCGCCAGAGCGTATCAAACTCTTTTGACGCAATGCAACTTAACCCAGGAACAAGTTTCTCGGCGTGTGGGAAAAGAACGCTCCACTGTGGCGAATTTTTTGCGTCTGCTAAAATTGCCCGAACCCATACAGCAAAGTCTGGTTCGCGGAGAAATAAACATGGGACATGGCCGCGCCCTGCTTGCTATCGAAGATAAAACTTTGCAGATGGGGATCTGGGAGAAGGCTGTCAAAAACAAATTATCCGTTCGCGAAGTCGAAAGGTTGACGAAAAAGTCAATCCGGTCTGAGAAAAAAACAACGTCCGAAGATCAGGAAAAAAATAAACCTTATTTTATCGTTGAGGCCGAGGATCGACTCCGTTCGTCTCTGAGCACGCAAGTTCGCATTAAACACGGCAAAAAAGGCGGCCGTATTGAAATAGAATATTATTCCGACGATGAGTTGGAACGAATTTTGGAAATGTTTGAATAAAATAAGATAGATTTGCTATTATGACGAAAAAGGGAAAACAGCCCAAACAGGTATTGTCTATTCTGGTCATTCCGGACGACTATTCCGACCCGAAAAATTTTCGCATCAAAATGCGCACGCTTCACATTTTGTATGTGGTGGCGGTTTTGTTGACCATTCATATTGTTGTGGGCTTTGTGTTTTATTTTAAGTATTATCATACAAAACATTTAAAAGACAAGTTGACGATTGAAAACTACAACCTGGCTGAAGAAAACAAGCAGGTCAAAAAGCTGTATGACGAAGTGCAAGGTATGAAGCAGTTTTTCTCTAAATTTCGTTCGGCGCTTGGCGTGGACAAAAAGTTTGACGTCAGCGAGAAGGGAAATGAAAAATTGCTTGCGGATATTCAAAGTTCCTGGAATCAATTTCCAATGGCTTTTGGCGGAGAAGGCCCGGGGAATAAAGATATGCGTATGCAGGAGAGTGACCTGGATTTTTTCCTGACGCGATCAGAGAGCCATTATCATCAATTTGCCGATCGCGTTCCTACCTATCTCCCGGTGGAAGGTTTTTTGACGACGGATTTTCGCAGGAATGATTGGTATCGGCCGGATCACAATGGAATTGACATTGCGACGAGCCGCGGAACGGAAGTTCGCGCTTCTGCCGACGGAATTGTGCTCTTCGCCAACTGGACGGACGATTTGGGAAACTTAATAATAATTAATCATCTGAATGGATTTCAAACGGTTTATGGCCATAATCAAGTTTTATTGAAAAAAGAAGGAAATTATGTAAAAAAAGGAGAGGCCATTGCGTTACTGGGGAGTTCGGGCAGAAGCACCGCTCCGCATTTGCATTTTGAAATTTGGAAAGATGGCTTCCCAGTGGATCCGAAAAAATATTTACTCGCATTTCAAAGTAAAGACATCGAATGATAAAAAAAATGAGGGTTTGCGCATGTTGGGAAAAAAAGAAGAAGGCGAAGTCGTTCGGCCGGGCGATTTAAATACCATTATCGGAAAAGGCTCTGTGCTTGAGGGCACGCTGAAAGTAGAAAGCGGCATTCGAATTGACGGCAAGGTCAAGGGCAATATTTCGACAAAAGAGTCTCTTTTCATTGGCACACAAGGTGAAATTGAGGGCGAAATTACGGCGAAAAATGCCATCATCGGCGGCAAAGTCGACGGGAAAATTAATGCGACCGGCAAAATCGTACTTGAGTCGCGGGCGACTTTTCACGGAGAAATGAAAGCGTCCAGGCTGATTATTGACGATGGCGCTATTTTTGACGGACAATGCACCATGAAAGACGGCGCAAAAATTTCCTCGCCGCCCAAAACCGAGGGCCCGAAAACAGGCATGAAATAGGCCATTTTGCGACCGAGCAAAAAAAATGTTTTATCCGGAAGCCTCTCTCGGAATGATTTGAATTCTGAGATGAGGCTTTTTCATTTTTGAACGATTTTCTGAACGCAAGCGCTACTGACCTGATTTTGACCATCTGCTTTTTGCTATTCAGCCTCGAAGCCGCCAAGGTTGAATTATTTAGTAAAGAATAATTTTTTAGAACCACTTTGAATAAAAATGTGTTTTGAACAAGCTCCCAGGTTCATTCAGAGGTTGCACTCAGTCAATTTGACCAAAACAAATGCGTGATGATTGTTTGAATTCGAGAATCATATCGTTTAAAAAGTTGGAGTTTTCGAGCCTTTGTGCCTGAACAGTTACCAAAAAACTAAAATAAAAACGTAATTTCTTGAAATTTATGCAAATTTTTGAGTCTTGATGCGAAAGATTTGCAATATTTCTTCGCCAGCAAATTCTGTAATTTGCTAACTATTTAAAATTTAAGAAACTATTTAAAATTGTCCGTCAGTGAAACAATGATTCAAATAATGACAATAAATCAGATCTGCGCCGAATTTCAAAAAAGTATTTAGCTTTTGTAAACCAAAAGGAAACACATTTGTTAGGGGCTATCTCTTAAATATTCAAACTGATAAGCGAGGCGCTATTACTAACAGTCCAATTTTAAAGACAATAATATCGAATATTTATTTATGCTTGGTGATGCTAAATAATGGCATTAAAATTGCAAGGAGTTGTTGGAATAAACTGAAACTGTTGTGGGGGAATTGATCAATCCCATGGCATCGATATGATTTTTCAACTTTGCTGAGACAGCAAGAGCGCTTGCGATTGATCTGCATGTTTGACGTCGGTTTCCATTCGGGGGCGCGATGACCGACAGTGATACCAGCCGAACACGTAAATTTATCAACACAGACAATCATCAAGATAAATCATCTGAGGTATTCCATCATGGCAAAAAGATCGGCAGCGAGGAAGGCTTTTTTCATCTTTTTTCTTTTCTCTCTTTTGCTTGCCTTTGACCCTATCAGCCTGGGTGCCAAATCTGAAACAAAAAATAACGAAGATCAACTGAGCGTTGATTTTGAAACTCGATTAAGATTTTATCTCGATCTGAAAACGAGGCGTTTTCTGGAGCGGATGTCTCTGAAAGAGCAGATGCTCACTCAGATGATCAGAAGTGTCGCTCATGAAATTCAATCGCGCGGTTCCGGCCAGTTGACGGAACAGCTTTTAGGGATGGACAAGATTCATGAAAAAGAAGATAAGTTAGTTGCCGCATACCGCAACGAGATTTCGCTCATGGAGAAAATAATAATTCAGGTGGACAGTCTGAGCCAGGTTGTTCAGCGAAAGGATGATTGGAAGCTGCTGCGCGAGGTGGAGCAAATTAAGGATCAATTGTCAGATGCGCTGGACAAAAGTAAATTGCAGTCAGGGGTTGTTTCCGGCGCTGACATGTCGCTGATGATTCATGAGTATTCCGGAGAGATAAATCGCTTGCTTCGGTTGTTTGAACAAATCGAAGCTTTTCAAAAGAGAGCTGCGGCGCGCGGGGATGAAAATCTGGTTCAGGAATTGGATCGTCAAAAAGCGAGAATTTTACAGATCGTGGAAAAAAGCCGTATTGCCAACACCGAACCGGACCAAATTGTAGAAGAGTATATCAAAGAAAGCACCGATATCGTGGGGATTTTGAGGGAACTCGATCAACTTCAGGCGGGTGCGGCTCCGGACAGCGCGGCGGAGTCTACCATTGACCAGACGCGTGGCAGAATCATGAGTTCGATCGATGGTCGAATTCTGGCGCTGTTTGACTATGCTCAAGCGATGCCCTCCAAAAAACTCACTGTTTCTGAGCGTTTCATGCAGTGGAAGGCAGCGCGTGTGGCGCAGTTTCAGGTGAATTTCACACGTTACAAAATATTACATACGAAACTCATTCGATTAGCCACGCCTCAGCAGCGGGATCGGATGTTGGAAAGCGAAATCAGCGATGCGCTCTTGACTTATGCGGACGGGAAGTACGAGCTCGCCGCGATGATATTTGACCGCATCCTGACTGATTACCAGGAATACTATCCTAATCTGGACGGAGTAATTTTTTATCGAAGCGAAGCCAATTTTGCCAATAATTATTACGATGAAGCGCAAAAGGGTTATCTCGACATCGTGAAAAATTATCCCCACTCAAAATTTTTGGGGCAATGTTATCTGCGTCTGTTGGCGATAAATTATACTTATCAGTTGGATGATGAATTTTTCAAATATTATGCTAAACTTGAAAATTTTAACAATCTCGATCCGGAAGATGTGAATAAGGCGCATTATTTGGCGGCTGATATTTACATTCGTCGTCAACAATATGATAAAGCTCGCATAGCTCTGGCAAAAATCAGCAAGGGCTCAAGATATTATCTTGTGGCGCAATATTTGCAAGGGACTGTGTTTGCTAATCTTAATGAGTATAAACAAGCCAAAAAAACGTTTGAAAATGTTGTGCACCAGAAAATTTTTCCCTGGACAGACTTGAATAACGCCATTATTCGCAACGAGGCGCTGCTAAAATTAGGGTATTTGCATTTTCAATTGGGCGAATATGACGCTGCGCTGGCTAATTTTTCACAAATTTCTGCCGGATATGATGAATATGACAAAAGTTTGATCGGCCAGGCTTGGGCAAATTTGAAGAAAGGTAAATACAACACGGTCATCAATAAGGTGGACGCGATTTTTTCTAATTATTTGATGACCAATTATATTTATGAAGCCAAAGTGCTGGCGGCGCACTGCAAGCGCGCGCAAAACAAAACCCAGGAAGCGCTGTCTGATTTACGGTATGTCGCGAACGCGCGTCGGGTGCTCAACAGAGTCGAGGAATACAACAAAGAGCGCAGCAAATTGCTCAAGCAGTTGGATCAGGTGGATGCGCTGGAAGAAAAAATTTTAGACCACCAAAATCGGACGCTCTACCCTAAATTGGTGCGCGCCAGAAATTTAATAAACGAAGCGTTATCATCTTTTCGTTATCGGACTGCGACGAGTAGTCTGGCGGTGGAAGAATACTCCAATGAACGAAAAATTTTAGTTAAGCAAATTGCTGAATTTGATCGCATTATTGACTATGCCCGCCAGGAGCAAAATAAAAAAATGCTTGCTAATGCAGTGAAGCAAAGAAATCGACTGGTTTCGGTGCTTCAACGGTATCAATTCTCCAGACCGACAACGCCCGTGAGCTATTTTTTGGATTACCCCATGGCAACGAAAGAGGCTGGTGTAGTCTATCGCCGCGGCATTTTTAACAAACTCGTCGGAAATATGGCGGAAGAAAAACAACAACTCGGGAAAGATCTGCAAGCGATCTCTGAGTTAAGTCTCAGAATGTCGGGCGAAGATATCGACGTGGCGGTGGATCTGGAAGTGTTGCAAGATGACCTGGTCGATTTAAACAAACAACTCAATCGATTTGAGATTTGGCTGCGCAACCACCGCGTGGAAGAGGTAGAGACGCAGACGATTCAATGGGCAAATTTTTCTGGCTTTGGCATCAGCGATATTAATTTTAGTCTTTTTCGGGAAAAAAATCAGCAAATTATGGCCTTGTCGCGCAACTTGACTAAAATAGAGACTATCTTGCAGGAAAAGAAAGATAAGCTTGAACAACGGATTACCAGATTTGACACGGAGATGCGCAAAATTCAAAAAGAGATGGAGGCCGAAAAGATTCGGCTGGAAAAGTTGGAGAAAGAGAAGTATTTTCAGGAACTCTATTTTGACACCAAAACTCGGGAGGTTGAGGAAGGGAGCGAAAACCTGGAGAGTTTGCAGCGACAATTGAAGCAAGGAGGGGGGAACAAATAGTCGCCTGGATTTGAGATCACGGGACAGGAATTTGTTATGAAAAATTATATTAATTTGTTGGCCTTAGCGGCAGTATTATTATTATCTCATGTCTGTTTTGGGCAGCAGCAAAATCCGATTAATATTCGCCAGAAAGTGAAAATCGATTCCCTTCTTGATACTTATTCCATTGAAGAGATTCTTCAATTTCGCGCTTTTTACCAGAGAAAGATTGCTGACGCCGAGAAAGAGAAGAACACTATTCGGGAAAAAGGCATCGAAGATGCGAAAAAGTTTATCGCCGACAATCCTAAGAGCAAAATTCTGGACAAAGTACTCATGCGTCTGGCTGAACTTTACTACGAAAAAGCCAATGACCTGTACGTGAAACAACTTCAGGAGTACGACGATCAGGTTAGCGTTTACGACAGTCTCGGAATTGATAAAAAAATTGAGGAGCCAAAGCTCGATTATTCTGGCTCATTGTCGATTTACGAGCGAATCATTCGCGATTTTCCGTTTAGCAATTTGGTGGATGATGCCTATTACAATAAAGGCTATATTTTGGAAGAAGTCGGCGAATTGGATTCGGCGCTTCAGGTTTATCATACAATCGTAGAAAAATTTCCGGATAGCCGTTACGCGCCGGAATCGTTGATGCGGATCGCCGAGTATCATTTCAATCCTCCGCGCAACGAAATTGACACGGCGATTGTTTATTACAAGAAAATTCTTACGTATGAAGACAGTCCCAAATACAATCAGGCGCTCTATCGGCTCGGTTGGTGTTATTATCGCTTAAGTGACTTTCCGCAGTCCGTATCATATTTCACGTTGCTCATTGAAGACGTGGAGCGCACCAAAAAGCTCGGCGTGAATAGCCAAATTTCCAATCCAGATCTGCGCGATGAAGCCGTTGAGTACATTGGGCTCAGTTTTCTCGATTCCGGTGAAAACGGCCTATCGGGCGCTGTCGCTTACATTGACAGCATGGGCAAACCCGCTTTCGGGATCGGAATTTTGCAGAAAATGGGCGACGTTTACATGAATGACAAAGAAGAGTATCCAAAAGCCATTGCCGCTTATTCAAAATTGCTGAAGCTTTATCCGCAAGCGGAAATAGCGCCGCATATTCATGAAAATATTGTTGATTGTTATCGTCTGCTCGGCGACAACCGTCTGACTTACTTGTCGCGCGATCAACTATTCAATTTGTATAAACCGGGCAGCTCCTGGTGGGCGCGACAGAAAAATGAAAAGGCGAAAGAGCGCGCCTACCAGGCAACGGAACGCGCGCTGCGAGACAACATCAGTCTTCTCTTTACGCAAGCGGAGGAAGCCGGCGACGAGGGTTTGTATCTGGCGGCGGTGAATGATTGTCGGAAGTATTTAAAAAATTTCCCGACTGATAGCAATTCGGCGCGCATTCATTGGAACATGGCGCTGACGTTGGACACCAAACTTAAGCAAAGTGATGAGGCATTTGAAGAATACATGAAAATTTGTGATTTGTATTGGGATTCAAATTATCAGCGTTACGCCGCCGAAAACGCAATCGCTCTGGGAAGAGACGCCGTGGAATTGGACACAACGCGGAAAGAAATCCAGTTTGATGGCCGCGATCAACTCAACGTCAAAGAGATCAAGGGGAATGTGCTCGCGGAGTTTCATTACAATCGTATCCAATTGACGCCCAGCGAGAAAAAGCTAATTCGCGCTTATAATAATTATATTAAACTCTATCCCCACGAGAAAGAAACGGTTAAAATATTGAACAACGCAGGGGCGCTTTTTTTCAATAATAATATGTTCGCCGAAGCGCTCAAATATTTCAATACCATTGTGAAGCATTTTCCCAATAACGAAAAAATTTATGATATTAAATATCAAATTCTGGAAAGCTATTTTGGCAAGGGCGATTATCGCAGTGCGGAAATAGTCGCCCGCAAGATAAAAAACGATGGTTCGGCGCCGCCGGCGTTGGTGGAAAAGGCGAAGCGGAGATTAGCTGAGTCGATTTTCCTTTCGGCAAAGGTTTTCGCCGCGGCGGACGACCATTTGCAGGCGGGCAATGAATTTTTGCGCATGGCGCAGGAAGTCCCGGACGCGCCGTTCGTGGATTTGAGTTTGTTCAACGCTGCTGTGGAATACGACAAAGCTCGCGAATATGGCCGCGCTGTGGAAACGTATAATTTTCTTGTTGAAACTCGAGAAGATTCTAAATATTTGCTGGATGCGATGAACAATCTGGCCATTGATTACGGCGAAATTCACGAATTCAAAAACGCGGCGCTGACTTATGAACGCCTGGCGCGCGTCGCGAAAGATTCTTTGCAAATTCACGACGCGCTGTTTAATTCCAGTCTGTTTTTTGTCAAAGCAACGGATTGGGAAAATGCTATTCGCATCAATAGCGAGTTTGTTGATAAATTTCCGAATTCCGAAGACGCCGACGATCTGTTTTTTGACATTGCTAATTATTATTTGAAATTAGACAAATTTGCAGAAGCAAATAAAATCTACGGCGAATACGTGGAAAAATTTCCCACGTCGCCGCGCGTGGTGGAGAGTTTTTATCGTCGTGGTCGCTATTATGAGGATAAAAAGGAAATCGACAACGCACTGGCGGAATATGGGAAAGCCGTGGACAAAAACGCAGAATTTCAAAAAGCAAAGCTTGAGCCCAACGACTATTTTGCAGCGGAAGCGTTGTCTCGCGCTACGAAAATCAAATTTAACGAATTCCGCAAAATTGAATTTGAACTGCCCCAGGCAAATATGGAAAAGAGCCGCTTGAAAAAGCGGGATTTGCTGATTGAGATTGTTGACGGATTTACCAAGACGGCGTCGTACGGCACGGTTCATTTGTACGAATCGACTTACGATATCGGGAAGGCTTATGAGGAATTTGCCGATACCTGGGTGCGGCAAGAAATTCCCCCTATGAGCGTGACGCAGTTGGCGGTGACGAAAAAACAAATTAACGAAGCCGCGGTCGAACTTTATCAACGCGCGGAAAAATCGTACAAGCAGTCCATAAAAATCTTGCGGCGTCTGGCGGACAAATATGAAAAATCTCTGCTAACGAGCGATACGTCGCAAGTAAAATCTGATATTTCAAAAAAATATGTGCAAAACGACAGCACGTTGTACATTGCGCGGCGCTGGATTGATCGTTGCGAAGAGCAGCTTTCCAAGGTGGTTTACGACATGGCGGAATTGCATCTGGCGACAATTCAGGATTTGCTGCACGCTCCCATTCCGCAGAGCCTGAGTCAAGTCGAGCGCATGGAATATAATCGACAGGTGTTGGAGCGCGCTGTTGAGCCATTAGTGCGCGCCGCTGTGGAAGAGCATATCCGAAATATTCAGGAAGCGTGGGATTTGGGCATTGAGAATCGTTGGGTCAAATCGTCACGGTTGAAGGCGATCCAGACGAACAATTTGATGGCGGACGAATACAGAAAACTGGCATTCATGGCGCTGGATCTGCATGGCAGGAATATTCCGGTTGTCAAAAAATTGGCGTCAGAGGGCGGAACCACGCAGAATGGTTTCGATTTGATCGGGCTGTCCGATCAACAGGCAGGTTTGCTGGATTTCTCCAAAGAGTTCATGTTGCGGGCCGTGGATTATTATCGTCAGACATTAGACATTGTCAACGAAATTAAGATCCATGATCCGTCGGCGCTGCTCACCGAAGAAAATATTTTGAAGCAGGTTTATTTGTTTGCTTTGCGAAGTGATTCGCTGGCGAAAATTGATTATTCAAATAAAAAGTTTTACGAAAAATTATCACGGGAAAAGAAAGAATCTAAATTTGAAGATGCGCTGTTCACATTTGAGGATAATTATTTTTCACTGAAGGAAAATGCAGTCAACGTGTTGAAAACGACGCGCAAATTAGCGGTAAAATTAGGAATCAAAAATCGCTGGCTGCCCCGGGTAGAATTGGCATTGGTAAGCTTGAGGCCTGATGAATTCAAAGATTTATTAGGGCTTGCCGTGGATAGCCGCGTTGAATATTCAGATTCAAGCTGGCTGGCATTTCCGAGTTATGTCGACGATTGGCTTGACCCTGATTTTAGCGAACAAGAATGGCAGGCGTCAGAAATTGTTTCTGGCGAAGAAAACAAGGCTCACAACATTTGGTTGACCAAATTGGACACGGTCGGATTTTCTTTTGACACGACTGAAGCGCCTTACGGCGATTCGCTGACGTTTGCGCTGGCTGGCGACTCCAGCGTTTTGAATTTATCGTTTCCTGATTCGCTGTTTTCAGATTCGACTTTTTATCAAAATAAAATAAAGATCGATGTCAAGAAAACGCCGAAGCTGAAACGAGTCAGTTGCGAGCGCGTCTATTTTCGGAAACATTTTTCCATTGTCGGCCTGCCTGTCGCGGTGGAAATTGAGATGAAAGTGGACGATTCATTCAATCTCTTTGTCAACGGCGAATATATTGCCGGCGTCATTCGTCAGGATAGCTCCGCTTTTAGCCAGGGACATTATATTTTGAGCGACGGCTTGAAATCTGGAGACAACGTGCTGGCGGTGGAAGGCATCGATTCGGATCGCACCGCTCAGGGAATGACTGCGACCATGGCGATCAAATCTTTGCCTGATTGGGATAAAAAAAGGCAGCGGATTTTATTTGAAACGAGCAATAAAAAAATCAAAGAAAATTTGAGCATGGATAAATATATTATTCTGTATTAAAAATAAATTGAGGCTAATCAGTAAGCAACGAGGTCGGGCATGAAAATTTATCGCGCTTTTGCGGCAGCTTTTTTATTAGTTGGCTTGTCGCTCTGTTTCAGCCAATCAGTCTTTGCGCAAACGAACGGTTCCAGCCACGAAAAAACGATTGCAGCGGACACTGGTAAGGCGGCGGCTGATGTACAACTGGAAGGAGATATTGTGCTGGAAGATATCAGCATCGAGGCGGTCATTGAAAAGCCCCGCGTTTCCATTGTGCCGAAGCGCATGAATCCGGAGTTTGGAGAATTGGAATTTGTGGATCGTTCTTTTGATCACGAGCTGAAAAGTTTCCCCCAAAAGCCGTTGGTCAACGACGACCGTTTATTTAAGCCGCAAAAGATCAATAATATTGCCAAGAGAATTGTGGCAAAGAAAAAAGCAGCGAAGAAATTAACAAACAATAAAAATAATTAATCGCTTTAGTGGCCAAAACTTGAGGAGGTCTCTGATGGCTGACATTTTAAAAAATTTCAGCACAAACTCAACGGGGTGGTTTTTCATGTGGGCATTGTTGGTAGCGGCTGTTTTCATGGTTGCTGTCGCAATCGAGCGAATTTATTACATCATGGTACGTTCGAATATCAATGCCCAAAAATTTATGGATGAAATAAGAAAACAGGTTCGCGCCGGGGATTACAAAAAAGCGATTGCTCTTTGCCAATCGGCGAAGAAAAGGGCGTTGCCTCAGGTCGTTTTGGCAGGATTGAAAAAAGTGGGTTCCGCGGAAAAAATTGAGTTTCGCGCCATTCAGAATTCTGTCGACGAAGGCACGCTGGAGGTGATTCCCAAATTGCGGGAACGAACCAGTTATCTGTCGATGATCGCTAATGTCTCGACGCTACTTGGTCTGATGGGAACAATTTATGGCCTGATTGCCGCTTTCAAATCAGTCTCATCGCCGGGAATCGACGCGGCGGAAAAGTCGCGCATGTTAGCGGCGGGCATTTCGGTTGCCATGAATACGACTCTGACCGGATTAATGATTGCCGTACCTGCTATTTTATTGTACACTTTCATTCACAACAAAACCGACCAGATTATTGATGAAATCGACGAACACACCGTAAAATTGATTAACTTAATTACAGGGAATCAATAAAAATGGCATTTAAACCGTCAAAACGCAGCAGCCGCACCTTTGAGCCGGTGCAGCTCGATATGACTCCGGTGATGAACCTGATGGTGGTTCTCATCCCGCTGCTTCTTTCGTCGGCGACGTTTGTCAAAATTGGCGTGATCGATTTGAATTTGCCTCCGACGGTCGGAGCAAACGTCTCGCAACTACAGGCGCCAAAGGAGTCGGAAAAGAATCTCGATTTGGCAGTGACGATTACCGAGGAAGGATTTTATGTTTCCAGTTCCATTGAAGTTGTAAAAGGGAACAAAAAAGGCGCACCGACCATTCCTTTGGAAGAAAACGGCAACTACAATTTTAAAAAACTGTCCGAAAAATTATATGAAATAAAGAAGCAAGCGGAAGGCCAATTTTCGGATACGAATAACATAGTTATCCAGGCGAATCCGGATATTCCCTATCAATTGCTGGTAAACACGATGGACGCCAGCCGGGAAATTTCAATTAAGCATAGAATCTTCACATTATTTCCCGATGTTTCACTGGCGGCCGGAATCATCTGACAGAAAAAAACGGAGTAAAATAAATGGCGTTTATACCATCGCGAAGAAAAAAACACGATACCGATCCCGGTAAAGTACGCCTGAATTTGACCTCGATGATGGATATGTTTACCATTATTCTGGTCTTTTTGCTCAAGACGTATTCCACGGAAGGGATGTTAATCCATCCTTCTGATTTGCTCACTCTCCCCACTTCGACCATCGAAAGACCGGCAGAAGTCGCGTTGGATTTGATTGTTTCCAAGCAATCGGTTGTGGTAAACCATGAGGAAGTGGCAAAAGTCAAAAATGTCATTAATCAGGAAGGATTAATTGTTCCGAATTTACTGAAAACGTTGCAAGTTTACGCCAGAGAAGCAAAGCACATGGAAGAGATGTACGGTACTAAATTTTCTGGCAAAGTGACTATTCAGGCGGACAAAGAGATACCCTATAAAGTATTAGTTAAAATAATGGCGACATGCGGACGAGCGGACTATCCCAATATGCGGCTTGTTGTGTACAAGAAAGAGGGATGAGAAAATCGCCTGCGTTAATCCTGAATTATTTGAATAAACCATTTTGGGGTGAAAGTGGAAGGACATTTTGATAGTAAACCTGAACAAAGTGGTTCTTTGACGGAAACCGGCGCGGACAGGTACGATCACATCATTTATATAGATTTTCCCAAGAAATACAAAAGGAGATTTACGGATTCATTTGACGCGCGGTTCGTTGTTATCTGGGCGATCACGTTCATTGTACAAGTGTCGCTCACGTACTATTTTTCCACGCATCTAATTTCCAATCCGGTGAAACCTGAAGAGATTCAAAAAATACAACAGCAATTTGCGCGTCTGGTATTAAAAAAAGAAATTAAGGTCGAGCCGAAGAAAAAGAGTCGGGCCACGCCGATCTCGCCAGAGCAGGCGAACGGCGAAACTAAGGCGCAGCGCGGAGACAAACAAGGCGGATTGGCTTCCGAGCAGACGGCGTCTTCAGTGGAAAAAAATACTCAGCGCGCAAGCGCCTCTGACCAACAAAATGTATCCGGCGAAGCGGTTCGCGGCGATAATCCATACCATGTGCCTGTCGCTCGAGGACGTCGCTTGCCCAACCGCGAGTCATTTAAGATTATTTCCCAAAATGTCGCAGACAAAGGCATCTTGGGACTTTTGGGGAGCGCGTCTGAAAAATCCACAGGGAAAGCAGTCAAGGACATTTTGAGCGAGGCTGACTTGGCGCAGGGAAAATTCAAGCAGACCCTTGACGATGTGGATGCCATTCATCGCGGGCAAAGCGCTTCGGAAGAGTTGGCGCAGCGCGACCAACGCGTTCGCCGCAAGAATCGTGCGGACGAGGAGGCGGATCTCGGAAATTTAATTGCCCGCCGGGAGCGAGTCGCGTCCGCCAATGTAAGCAGACAGCAAAATTTGGAGAAGCGGCGTCAGACGGCAGTCAGACAAAAAGAGCCGCAATTGGTGGGACAACGGAATCCTGACGATATTTCCGCGATTGTCAGCAAACATAATGCGGCAATTCAAGCTTGTTATCAGCGCGAGTTGCGGCGAAATCCTGATTTGAAAGGGAAAATCGTTGTGCGTTTCACAATTTCTGTGAATGGAAACGTCACTCAGGTAGAATTGATTTCTTCGACGTTAAACAATGAACGCGTGGAACGATGTGTGCTCAGCCGTATTCGCCGCTGGGATGATTTCGGCGCAATTGACAGGACGCTGGGTGAAACTACATTCCGACAAATATATACTTTTGGCTATTAAAATATTTAAGAAAAGTGAATTGCGAAAGGCCGCCCGGCAAAGGCGGTCTTTTTTTTTGTGTGAGAAGCTTAATGCCGTCAAAAAAGTCTTTCGTGGTGAGCGATTTCACAATTCATTGGTCACTTAATCGACAAATTTGTTCCGCAAGCAACGGAAAAGTCCAATTCGATGTTGCATTTGTCATTTATTTTGCTTAAATTAAATTATAGTGAAATTTGACTGCTGAATTTGAGGATGATGCATTGGAAAAGATAGCAATAAAAGCCAGAACTCATACTTGCGGAGAACTTCGCGGAAAACATGACGGGACAAATGTGACTTTGTGCGGTTGGGTGGACTCCAGACGTGATCATGGCAGTTTGATTTTTGTCGTAATGAGAGATGTGTATGGTATCACACAGATCGTTTTTGACCCTTCGGAAGATGGGGCCGTTTACGAATCTGCTCGTGAATTGAAGAGCGAATATGTGATCAAATTAACGGGAAAGGTGCGTCGTCGTCCGCAGGGAATGGTAAATCCGAACATGGCGACTGGCGAGATCGAAGTTGTGGCCGAGAAAGTGGAAATTTTAAACCGTGCCGATACCACGCCGTTTCCCATCGTCGAACATGTGGACGCATCTGAGGAGTTGCGGCTTCGCTATCGTTATCTGGATTTGCGTCGGCCTGAATTGCGGAAAAATATGGCGCTGCGTCATCGCGCGGCGCAAACAGCGCGTCGCTTTCTTGATGCTCAGGGGTTTTTCGAAATTGAGACGCCTTTTTTGATGCGCAGCACGCCGGAAGGGGCGAGAGATTATTTGGTGCCGAGCCGCATTCATAAAGGCAAATTTTACGCTTTGCCGCAGTCGCCGCAAACTTACAAACAAATTTTAATGATCGCCGGCTACGATCGCTATTTTCAAATAGTGAAATGTTTTCGCGACGAAGATTTGCGCTCCGAACGGCAGCCGGAATTCACGCAGATTGACATAGAAATGTCTTTTGTGGAAGAAGAAGATATTTTTCGTATTGCCGAAGGTTTGATGCAGACGTTGTTTGAGGACGTCATCGGAATTTCTCTGCCGACCCCTTTTCCGACAATTTCATTTGATGAAGCCATGCGTCGATTTGGCACAGACAAGCCGGATTTACGTTTCGGAATGGAAATTTCAGATGTCAGTGATTTTGTCAAATCCAGTGAATTCAAAGTTTTTTCTTCGACCGTCGCTAACGGCGGGATAGTGGCCGGGATTAATTTGAAAGGCGGCGCCGGCTATTCTCGGAAACAAGTGGATGGTTTGAATCAATTCATCATTGATCTCGGCGGCAAGGGCGTTTTGACGGCGAAGGTGAAAAATGATGGTTGGGATTCCTCGATTCAGAAATTTCTGACCGACAAAATGATGTCTCGCATCAGCGATGCCATGGCTGCTGAAGCGGGAGATTTGCTCATTTTCATCGCCGGGGAAAAAGTTTCAACCTTGACAAATCTCGGCAGATTGCGGAGCAAATTAGGCCGAGATGAAGATTTAATTTCAAAAGAGGAATTCAAGCCATTGTGGGTGACTGAGTTTCCGTTGCTGGAATTTGACGAGGAAGAACAGCGTTACGCGGCGATGCATCATCCGTTCACCAGCCCGCGGGAGGAGGATTTGGCGCTGTTTGATTCGTCTCCTGAAAAAGTAAAAGCCAGGGCGTACGATCTCGTTTTGAATGGCTACGAAATCGGCGGAGGCAGCATCAGAAACCATCGGTTTGAAACGCAAATGAAAGTATTTAACTTATTGAAAATTAGTGAAAAAGAAGCAAAGCAAAAATTCGGTTTTCTATTGGATGGTTTACGTTTCGGGGCGCCGCCGCATGGGGGAATCGCTTTCGGTTTCGACCGATTAGTCATGTTGTTAGCGGGCGAAAGTTCTATTCGTAATGTGATAGCATTTCCGAAGACAACGAGCGCTTTATCGCTGATGGATAATGCGCCGGCTGAGGTTTCGGACCGGCAGTTGCAAGAGCTGGGGATAAAAATAATTACGCCCTTGCAATAAAAAAGTGTATTTATAATATTTTTTTCTTGACAATTACTTTTTTTTTTGTTATTATTAAATGACTTATCAGGTTACAAATTGTTAATCATTAGCTGAAATTGAAATCAGTCGATGATAAAAGACAAAAGTTTCACCAAATAATATGCGAACTTAACAACGGAAGGAGGTGTAAGTTGATGCGCAAAACGATGAGAACGTTACTTGTCGTTACGTTTATCTTTGCACTAATGCTGTCTGTTTTCTTGACCGGCTGTACTCGTCATCCAAATGAAAAGCAGTGTGCTGCGTACGAGGAGCAGGTAAAAGCCACAGATGCTGCGGAGCAAGCTTTGCAGAACAAGAAGGAAGACAAAACTCAGGTTGAGCAACAGCTCAATGATGCGAAGCAAAAGCTCGAGGCAGTAAAGAGCGAAAAATCCACAATTCAATCAAAATTAGGCGGAATGTAATTTGCAAAATCACTCATTAACTCATAGAACCTGGAGGCTAAAGATGAGAAGTGTCATAAAAATTGCATCCGTTTTCGCTCTGATTCTTACCGTGACGCTGTCAGTCGCTTCTTTCGCGCAAACCTGCCGTGAATGGACGATGGATGAGTACAACGCCAAAATGGCAGAATTGCAAAAACGCGAAGCAGATGCGAAGGCGGAAATGGCTGCACTGGACAAAGAAATTGCCGGGCTGAAAGATGAAATTGCAGCTACGGAAAAGGCAACTGCTGATGAATGGCAAGCCGTTTACACATTGCTGGGAACCGACGAGGCCGGCGCGAATCAATTCGGCGCTGATCTGGATGCATTGGAAGGAAAAGTCGACGAGTTGGCTGGTTTGACTCCGGAAGAACTTTTCCAGCGCAGAAAAGAAATTGACCAATTGGAAGAGCAACTAAACGGATACAAAGGCAACAACATCGCTCTTCTGAGCACCATGCAGGACAAACTCGCTGTGATCGAAGGAAAAATCTCACAGCTCCGCGCCAGTTTACCAAAGGCGGTTTATGATGAATACACTGTTGTGAAAGGCGATTATTTGTGGAAGATTTCCGGCAAGGAAGATATCTACAATGATCCCTATCAGTGGATTCGCATCTACACTTACAATCGCGATCAAATCAAAGATCCGGATGCGATTTATCCGGAGCAAATTTTTAAAATTCAACGCGGCGTGGGCGCCAACGAATATTTGGTCGTCAAAGGTGATTTTCTTTACAAGATCGCCGGCAAGGCGGAGATTTTTAATGACCCGACTAAATGGACCAAAATTTTCGAGGCGAACAGCACAGTCATTAAGGATAAAAATGTCATTTATCCGCACCAAGTGCTAATTATTCCCGAGGAATAGTATCTTTTACACAGGGTTCATGCCTGTAACTCAAAAAAGATTGATTGCGAACAGAGCTCCTGGCTATCTTTTTAATTGGCCAGGAGCTTTTTTTGTTTGGAATATAATGAGAACTTTATTATATTTAGATTGTTTATAAAGAATGATTCCGGTTCTCAGTTAGTCGTTTAACGTTTTTGTGGCACTCGGGAATTCAAGCACTAAAGTCCAATCAAAAAAAAACGACAACAATTTACTCGAGTCGCAAAATACTGGACCCGAACTTAAAAACGCAAACCCAAAAAAGACTGAGTAAAATTTTTAGGCGGGTAGAGCGGTCATTTTTGAATTTATGGCAAAATTTTTGTTATTTGCAAGAAAGCAATTAAACTAAAGGAGTAGACTTTTTTTCGATGGCAGAGGATCAGATTAAAAAGAAAATTTCTTTGAGCGGAATTGATCAATTGCAATTATATGGTTTGAACGACAAAAATTTGAGAGAAATTGAACGGCATTTTAGCCATAGCAAAATTATTGCTCGCGGCGGCGAATTGACTTTAATCGGCGAAAAAGAAGAAACAGAGTTGTTGGAAAGGGCTATCGGTGAATTAATTACAGTCCTGGAACGAACTGAGCAGATTACCGACAATGACGTGCAAACTATCATTCAGGCGCTGAAATCCGGCAGGGTGAAAAAAGGAAGTGATACCAATCTCGCCGGCGCGATTATTTTTACGAAGGAAGGCAGTATTAAGCCCAAAACGCCGGGACAGAAACTTTACTATGAATCGACACAAAAAAATGATATTGTTTTTGTCATTGGTCCGGCGGGAACAGGGAAAACATATTTGGCGGTAGCGATTGCGTTGTCTCATCTGCGGGATAAAAAAGTCGAAAAAATTGTCTTAGCGCGTCCGGCGGTGGAGGCCGGCGAAAGTCTCGGGTATTTACCGGGCGATTTGAGAGAAAAAGTTGAGCCTTATTTGAAACCGCTTTACGATGCGCTTTTTGACATGGTGATTCCGGTAAAATTGAAAAAGTTTACGGCAAATGGGATTATTGAAATTGTGCCTTTGGCGTATATGAGAGGTCGCACGTTAAATAACGCATTTGTGATTTTGGATGAGGCGCAGAATACCAACCCCAACCAGATGAAAATGTTTTTAACCAGGCTGGGAGTGAATTCCAAAGCAATTATTACGGGCGACATTACACAGATCGATTTGCCGAACAAACAGGAATCCGGGTTGGTGCAAATTCAGGATATTTTGAAAGGCATAGAGGGGATCGATTTCATTTACCTTACGGATCGCGACGTCGTTCGTCATCGTTTGGTGCGGGAAATTATCAAAGCGTACGCGGAACATTCAAACAATAAGTCCGCTTCGGGTAGATCGGCGGCGACTGAGGACAAGGCTGAGCCAAGCGATGATAATAAAATTGGTTGAGCGATTGATTTTGATCGGAGAATTGCAGTGCAATCTTTATTAAAAATATTGGAAAATTTGCGGCGGAATATTTTTCACCGAAAAGGGAGAAATGGCAATGGTGCTCGCAAAAAGGACGTCGAACGTTGCGTTTGGTTGATTGTAATTGGACTGGCCTTGACGATTCTGATTTCGCTCATGTTGCCGCGCGGCCGCTCTTTCAAATATTCTGATCTTAAAGAAGGAGAAGTTTATGTCGGCGACGAGATAATCGCGCCATTCACTTTTCCCATCAATAAAACTGACGATGAGTACCAGCGGGATCTCCGCCGGGCGGCGAGCGAAGTGATGCCGGTTTTCGTCCGTAACGACAGCATTCGTTCTCTGGAGTTGACGTCCATTGAAGTATTTTTTGATTCATTAAATGCAATGGCCAAGGAAGCGGATGAGACAAATTTGTCTAAAAAATTATCTCACTTGCTCGCTGATTATAAGATTAACAGTTCGGAAGAAATTTTGTCTCTTCTGCTGCAAGAGATGAAAAATAAAACTCTGGGAGAACTGGAACAGCGCGCCATTCGAATTGCCCGGGATATTACGTCAGTCGGTATTCTGGATCAGCCACGCGAGAGCGTCAGGGCTGTTAATGGAAAGATATCGGTTGTGACGGATGTCGAAGAAATAATTTCTGAATTGTCCGATTTTTATGATCCGTCGCAAATCGGAGATGTCCTGTTGGAGAAACTTAGAACAGAATTTGAAAATGATGATTTGAAAGTGAAGGCGGGCTATGAAATTTTGCGCGTATTTTTGAGACCGACAATTATTTTTGACCCCAATGAAACCCATCGAAACATTGAAGAAGCGAAAAAAAATGTACCGCTCGCAAAAGGCACGGTACTTGCCAATGAGCGGATTATCGACCGCTACGAGCGTGTCACTAAAGCTCACATTGCTAAACTGAATTCGCTGGCCATTGAACTCGCCGAACGGGAATCCGACAAGCGGGGTATTTTAGGCGTCTTTCATTTTTTTAGTCGCTTTTTCTTGATCATGCTGGTGCTGAGTATTTTTGTTATGTACTTATTTTTTACACAGCGGTCTGTCATGTATGATCTGAATCGGGCGATCCTGATCGCGTTGATATTTTTCCTTGTCAGCTTTGTGAGTTTTTATATTAATCGATTTCATTTATCGCCGTATCTGATGCCGATTACGATTGGGTCGATGTTGTTGGCAATTTTTCTGGGCACGAGAATTGGAATTGTCGGAACCATCACCTTGTCTTTGCTGTTAGGGAGCCTTCGCGGCAACGAATTTAATATTGCTTTGATTTCCATGGTCGTCGGCGTTGTGGCTGTGCTGTCCGTGAGCCGAATTCGCAAACGTAACTGGCTGATAAACTCTATCGCGCTTATTATCGGCAGCTACCTGATTTCCATTACCGTGGTAGAGATTTTGCACTATACGCCGTGGCGTAAAATATTTCAATATTGGATGTACGGCGCCATCAACGGTTTTTTGTCGCCTCTGTTCGCCTATGGATTACAGGTTTTGTTTGAAAATATTTTTGATCTGGTGACGGACATGAAATTGCTGGAACTCTCCGATTTGAATAGCCCTTTATTGCGCAAGATGTCAATTCAGGCGCCGGGAACGTATCATCACAGTCTCATGGTGGGAAATCTTGCAGAAGCAGCGGCGGAGGCAATTGGAGCAAATTCGCTGCTGGCGCGAGTTGGTTCGTACTACCATGATATCGGAAAAATAGAAAAGCCGGAATATTTCATTGAAAATCAGACGAAAAACCGCAACCCGCATGAGAAACTTTCGCCGTCCATGAGTTGTTTAATTTTGTCTAATCATGTTCGTTCTGGTTTGGAGCTGGCGAAAGAATATAAACTGCCGCGTGAAATTCGCGATTTCATCGCCGAGCATCACGGCACCAGCAAAATGGAATATTTTTACCAAAAAGCGCTGGAAATGGGCAATGAAGAAGAAATTGAGGAAACGAATTTTCGGTATCCCGGGCCCAAGCCGCGGACAAAAGAAACGGGTATTGTCATGTTAGCCGACGCTGTTGAGGCGACTTCCCGGACGCTGAAAGACCCGTCTGTGAGCCGCATCCGTGGAATGGTCATTTCCATTGTTCAGCGTCGTTTTCAAGAATCGGAATTGGACGATAGCCCGCTGACTTTGCGCGATTTAACGAAAATTACTGAAAGTTTTGAAGCGGTGCTTTTGAGCACGTTTCACGGCAGAATTGAGTATCCGGATCAGGAAGAAAAATTGATCCCATCAAAAGAAAAAAAGGAAAAGCAGGCTGATGGTTGAGATACGGTTTGATATGAGTGAAGCTCGTGGAGATATTGATGATAAGGCTGCCCGAGCTACGCTGGAGAAAATTTTGACCGATCATAATTTCAACGACGGCTGGCTCAATGTTGTGATAATAGGCGATACATTGACAAAAAATTTACACGGGCAGTATTTGAACGATCCGCATACGACAGACGTATTAAGTTTTGAATTTGACATTAATCGAGACATCGGATACATGGAAGGCGAAGTCTATGCAAACGTTGAGCAGGTGAGACGACAGTCCGAGGATTACCAAACTTCGCCGGAAAAAGAATTGATGCGTGTGATCTGTCACGGTGTTTTGCATCTGGTCGGCTACGCTGATGGCGCCGTGGAACAAAGGGAAATCATGCGCGAGAAGGAAGATTATTATTTGAAAAACTATTAAAGCGATATTAAGGAGGGTGGCCCTTTTTGGAAGTTGACTCGATATTCCGTGTAGTATTATTTTTTGTGCTCATTGGCTTTTCAGCATTTTTTTCCGGTTCAGAATCAGCGTATTTTTCCTTGTCTAAAGAGCTGGTCGACCGCTTGCGCGAAACGTCGACTTCGGGCGCGATGAGGGTGACGCGCCTTCTGGACAATCCCCGCCATTTGTTGGTGACGATTTTGTTCGGAAATACTATTGTCAATGTGGCGGCGGCCAGCGTGGCGACGTTGTTGACGGCTGATTTGAGCGCTGCATTCCGTTTGCCGCATAGCTTGTCTATATTTATTGAAGTGGTCGTTGTGACTTTGATTTTGTTGGTTTTCAGCGAGCTAACGCCGAAAGTTATCGCCGTTAAAAATCCCTACCAATTTGCGGAAAAAGCCTCCATCCCGTTAACGCTGTTTTTTTATCTCTTTTATCCGATCACTCTGATTTTGGATAAATTCCCGGCTCTGGTTTCCGGCGCGATGGCGACGCGAGTGAAACGCCACTTTCTTTCCAAAGACGAGCTCAAAATCCTCATCGAAGTCAGCGAGGAACACGGCGCTCTGGAAGAAGATGAAAAGGAGATGATTCACTCAATTTTCGAATTTTCAAAGACTACCGTCAGAGAAATCATGGTGCCGCGAATCGATATGGTATGCGTGGAACGAAGAGCGCCTCTGGAAGAATTAATTTACATCATTAAGGAAAGAGGTCATACCCGCATTCCGGTGTATGAGGAAAAAATCGATAATATTGTGGGGGTCATTCACGCGAAAGAATTGTTGCCATTTATCGACCATGCGAAGAAGAAAGAGACCGATCTGGGCAATTTAGCTCGTGAGGCGCATTTTGTCCCGGATACAAAGAGAATCGATGAACTGCTCAGCGAATTGCAGAAAGAGAAACAGCACATGGCGATTGTCGTGGATGAATATGGCGGCACCGCCGGGCTTATCACGTTGGAAGATGTCATTGAAGAAATTGTCGGCGAAATTCAGGATGAATATGACCAGGAAAATCCGCTGTTTGTCAAATTGAGCGAGAACAAATATCTGGTCAATGCAAAAATTGATCTGGATGAATTGAATGAAGAATTGGGCATGAAGCTGCCAGTGGATAAGAATTACGAGAGTCTTGGCGGGTTGATTTACGAGCAAATTGGCGCCGTGCCCCGAAAAAAACAAGTTGTCAGGTATGGATCATATAAGTTTGTGGTGGAAAAAGTTCAAAAAAACCGTATTGTTGAAGTTATTGTTATTAAGGAAAATAGCGAAAAATCAGACGAGAACGGTGCTGATTAAGGGATGTGCCGGCATAATTACATGCCTCGTTGTCATTTCTCCATCGAGAAAAAAAACTTGACTATTCGGATTGAATTTTGTAAAATATATAAATTAACAATGCGGAGCGAATTGACAAAAATTTCCTCTTCAAGTTCACTGACAATCATTTGCGGGTTTTTTAAGTACAGTAAACGAGAATTTACCGGACTAATCCAAGGAGGTAGTTATGCATCTGATGCGATTTGACTTCCGTGACATGTTTAGGGCGCCAAGATTGGCGTTGAGTATTCAAAGGATTTGGATTCAGTTTGTCGGATTTGTGGTTGGTTTTTTAGGCTATTGGGTTTTAACCTATCTCAGTTTTGCTATTTCAGGGATAGGAATTTCAGTCGGATGGAAAAAATATGGTCTTCTTCCCTGCCTGATGGGCGAACAGGGGAATTGGATCAGCTACATCGTTTTCGCAATCGGCATCATCTGGCTGATTGTGGTTTATCTTGTTACAGCGACAGCAGTTTCCCGCGCCACTTACATGCTGCTCAAAGGAAATAATTTTTACACCTGGCGCGAAGCTTTTTGTTTTTCCAGTAAAAAAATCTGGTCTCTGATCCTGTCGCCGGTTTCGTTGGTGATTTTGATCGCACTCATTGCTTTCGGCGGCGCCGTAGTCGGATGGTTGGGACGCATTCCTTACGTCGGTGAATTTGGCGTGACAATTTTTACGCCAATCTGGATGTTTGCCTCATTACTGTTAGTTTTTATGGCGATTGTCGTGGTTATCGCTGCGCTATTGTCTCCGGCAATTCTGGCGACGACCGACGATGATGCTTTCGAAGCGGTTTTTCAGTCATTTTCTCTCGTCTGGAGCCAACCCTGGCGATTAATTTTCTATCAGGTCATCAATGGAATTCTGGCAATATTTGCCTTTTTTGTGCTGGCGTATCTATCAAAAAAAGCATTCATTGTCATGGATCGTATTTTTGCGGCGACCATGGGCGCTGATTATCAAAATATTTCTGCTCACGCTATGTATCTGCTCAGCGTGTGGGTAGCTTATTCCATTGTTTGGCTGGAGCAGTTGATTGGTAACTTTGCTCCGTGGATTTATTTCAGCCGCGAGTTTGTTCCGCTGAATTTGCCCATGTACCAGATCGTTGCGGCTCACATTTTTGCCGTCTGGATGTTCATTGTAGGCGGTTATGTCGTTTCTTACGGTCTGTCGTCTTTGAACGTGGGACATACTCTGGCATACCTGATTTTGCGTAAGAAAAAAGATGACGAAAATTTGCTTGAGCGAAAAGATCGCGAAGAAGAGGAAGAAGAAGAAGAGCCAGAAGCCACGCCTGACGGTGAGCCACAGCAAAAGGCTGATAAAAAATGATCGGCTTGAAAAAATAATTTTTCCCCAAAAATACCGCCTTTTGCCGTCAAGAGGCGGTATTTTTTCTTAAAGATGAAGAAAAGAGCGTTTCCCTCGTATTTGAATTTGTTCGAAAAAGGTGAAATTACCCGCCGCGCCGGTGAACTTTGGTCAATGTATCGCCGCTGTCGTCTGTGCCCGAGAAATTGTAACGTCGATCGGACAAAAGGCGGCAAGGTTATTGTGCTGCCGGCGCAATACAGTGCGCCTCCGAGGATAATTTGACAATTCGCAGGATTTCCACAACGGAATATTTGGATGCCGTAGCGTTGGCGAAAAATTTGGATTTAAGGCGAGGGTTGAGTTGATGAATGAAATTGTTTTGCAGATGAAAAATATCCGTAAAAAGTACCCCGGCGTT
>JAADFU010000023.1:34479-34770 GCA_013152715.1 Calditrichota bacterium | reverse complement strand
GGATGGATTGCGTTGCTGCTCCAGCCAGGCTTGTTCGCCATGCGCTCGCCACTTCGCCAGATACTCGTCTACCTTATTCTTGTTGTGCAGGTAGTAGGTAATCGTCGCGTACACCTGCTCCAACGTCAGTGTGGGGTAGCGGACCGCAATCTCTTCCGGACTGGCTCCCTCGAGATAGTCGTCCAATACCGTCTCTATGCCAACCCGTGTCCCTTTGATGCGGATGTCCTCCGGGCTCACGAACTCAAAGTAGCTTTCCAGTTCCATGACGCTCTCCTTGACCACATCCTG
>JAADFU010000023.1:0-34418 GCA_013152715.1 Calditrichota bacterium | reverse complement strand
CTCATAGGGTCACTGAAGTATAACACAAGCGCCCGCAGTAGTCTACGCAAATGCAGTGCGGTTGGGGACCACGCCCACCATCGCGAAGTCCGCCTGCGCCGACTGAACTAGAGAATGGGACGCTGATGAACGCTGATACACGCAGATAGAGAGAGGGCGGTTGGAAAATGGGACGCAGATTTGCGCAGGCTTCGGACGCAGATCTTGAGAATCGGGAACCAGCCCACGAAGGTGGGCTTGGGAAAGGTGGCGGTGATTTCTAATCGCCCGACAAACGGCGGTTCGAAACCGCACCTACCCTCACGAAGTCGGCCTGCGGCGACTAATCAACCGATACTTCTTGTCCCTCATCTGGAATCATGATCTGTTCCCAGTCGTCCCGCAAGTGTCCGACGGCATGGTGTTCTTTCTGGCGCTCAATGTACGCCTGCACGGTCGGGACGTCACCCTTCCGCAAGGTGAAGGCACTGTAAGCGCCCTGCCACTTGAAGAATTCTCCCGGCCTAATCTCGTGGGTCACCAGATGGGAGGAGGAGCCTTTCACTCGTTTCGCCAACTTGGCCGCCGAGACAGTTGTGTGCAGCCGCACCAGAAGATGCACGTGATCAGCAACACCACCAATCGCCAGCGTGACGCACTTCAGCTCCCGGCATTTGTCGGCAATCGCAGCATAGAGGTGAGGCTCGACCTCATCGGTGATCAGGGGCAACCGATCCCACGTTGCCCACACCAGGTGCAGATAGAGTTGCGTGTAGGGCGCTCGCATGGAATCTGCTCCGGATGCACGGCGGTTTCTAGAGGGCGGTTCGAAACCGCACCTACCGTCGCGAAGTCGGCCTGCGCCGACTGAATCAGAATCGAAACCAGCCCACGAAGGTGGGCTTGGCAAGAGTAGCGGTGATTTCTAATCGCCCGACAGGGGGCGGTTCGAAACCGCACCTACCATCGCGAAGTCGGCCTGCGCCGACTGAATCAGAATCGAAACCAGCCCACGAAGGTGGGCTTGGCAAGGGTAGCGGTGATTTCTAATCGCCCAAATTCCAAGCTGATTAGCCCTGCTACCTGGGGCACTGGAAGTGTCGCGCGCAAGAACTCGGCCAGGTAATGACAAAACGGCTCCAGGATAGAGGGTGTAGCCCAGAGGTGGTCAACGTTGACGAACTGGCTTTCGGGCCTGTAAGCGCCAGCCTCAAGCAAGAGCGCCAGCAAGCGGGCACGAATACTATCCTGCTCTACGGGCCAGGCTGCATCCACTTGCGTCATGTTGTGGCCTCGTCCTGGCTACTTTTCGCAGCCCGCCAATGACGGTAGAGGTCGGAAAGGCGGTAGAAATAGAGCAGACGGCCCTCCGCCAGCCAGGGGGCAACGATGCCCGCACGCGTATCGGCGGACACCATGTCGTTGATGGCTATCACCACAGCAGCGGTTACGCTGGCGCCAGCACGTGCAGCTTCGGTCTCGGCCGCCTGTATATGACCGCCCGTTTGCACCGTGGCATCCACCAAGAGCAGGCGTTCACCGGGCTGTGGCCGGCGCGGCATGAAGTGGCCGGTTTCGCTATCCCTGGCCACGAGCGTACGCTTCAGTCCTACGCTCAGCAGGGTAGCCAGGGGAATGCCGGTAGTAGAAAGGGTACAGATGACGTCGAATTGCCAGCCACGCGCCGGTAGAGCGTTCACCAGCCAGTCGGCCAGCGGCTCGAGAATGGCTGGATCGGTACAAACCGCGGCCCAGGCATTCCAGGTAAGGTCAGGCGGAGCCTCTGGCGCGTGTAGTCGCACCTGGCTGGCATGACGCAACTCCACGTAGTCCCCCTCGTGTACCGCGGTGCTGATGCTGGCCAGAGCGATCTCGCGCAGAGCTGACCAATTGGTGGTGAGATCGCGCCAACGAAGAACCTGCTGGTGCAATTCCCGGATGCTGCGAGAGATGGCCTGCGGGTCTTGCTGCTGTAAGGCTGACCGCACCTGGCGGATGTGACGATTGAGATGGCATTCCTTATCTAACTGAAGATCTGGAAAAGATAATCAGACTCACGCGAGGGATGAAACGGGTAAAGTCAAAAGAAATTCTTTTTGCTGAAAAAAGGATAACCATTACCACATTGAAAAGATGATAATTGATCACAAAAAACAAGGCAAAAGCATGACTAAAAAAGTTACAACAATAGCCTGTCTGATATTATTAATTACTTTACAACAGCTATTTTGCCAAGCTGTTCCAAAAGATAGTATAGTAACCGTTTCAACGAAAATGTCCCCGCAAAAAATTTTCGCTGGTGACACTGTCAGTATTCAAATTGGAATCAAGATAAAAGAAGGTTTTCATATCTATTCACATAAACCGACTTTAGATTATCTTAAACCAACTATAATTGAATTATTTCCTAAAAAAGGAATCAAATTAGGTGAAATAAACTATCCAAAGCCAAAATTAATTTCCCTGCCTTATATTGATGAAAAAATAGCTGTTTACGAAGGAGACGTTGTTTTTAATGTTAAAGCAATTATAAGTCCAAATTTTTCAGAAAACAATTCTGTACTTAAGGGAGTTATAAAATACCAAGCTTGTAATGAAGTGAGCTGCAAAAATCCGGCGGAGGAAAATTTTAAAATTCCGGTAAAGATATTTAAAAATAAAATATCTTCGATAAAAAACAATAGTAAAGAACTTGTGGATTACAAGGTAGCCAAAGTTTCAGAAGCCATCCAACTGACTTCCGATGAGATTAGAGCTAAAAACATATTAGAAAAAGGTTTGTTTTTTTCAATTATTTCATTTTTTGTTTTTGGATTAGCTTTAAACCTTACTCCCTGTGTATATCCTGTCATTCCTCTGACGGTTGGATTTTTCGGTGGTCAAAGTGATCGCAGAAAAAGTTCGAGCTTCCTGATGGCATTATTTTATGTTTTCGGTATTGCAATTATTTTTGCATTATTGGGACTGATCTCCAGTCTTGCCGGAAAACAATGGGGATTTTTATTCCAAAATTCATGGTTTGTTGTAATTATTACCATCATTATTTTAGCAATGGCTGCCAGCATGTTTGGCGCATTTGAGATAACAATACCTGCGTGGTTATCATCCCGTCTCGGTAAATCCCGGGATGGAAACGTTGGCGCTTTTGTTATGGGACTCACTGTTGGCGTCGTTATCGCCCCATGTGCGGCAGGGATAATCATTGGATTGGTTGGGCTTGTCGCAAAATTGGGCATCGTAGCAAAAGGGACATTTCTATTTTTCATTATGGGACTTGGTCTTGGCTTACCCTATTTAATTTTAGGAACTTTTTCAGGGCTTCTAAATAAGTTACCACAATCGGGTATCTGGATGGTCTGGGTGCGAAAAATGTTTGGCTACCTTTTAATAGGTGTTGCGCTGTATTTCTTTCTGCCACAAGCAAAACATGTTACTAACCAACAGGGCTTTTTTTTCGGATTGCTGATAATATTTTCTGGGCTAATGTTAGGATTTTTAGATCATACACCAGGTTATTCAAAAGGATTCAAATTCATTAAATATGTATTAGGAATTGTTCTCATTTTATCAGGTATTCTTTTTATTAATAACGCAAAAAAGGTCGAAACATCAGCGATTAAATGGGTTCATTATGAAGGAAGGAACTTGTTTGAAATACAAGAGACTGATAAACCCGCCATTCTTGATTTTTATACAGATTATTGTTTAGCCTGCAAAAAAATGGATAAAACTACTTTTATGGATAGACGAGTAACTGAATTAGCAAAACAGTTTTCAATGATTAAGGTTAATTGCTCAGTGGAGAGTGACCAAATTAAAAAATTAAAGAGCAAATATGATGTTGTTGGAATGCCGACTTATATTTTTCTTGATTGTAGTGGCAATGAAATTAAGGAATTGAGAATTGTTGGAGAAATTGAAACAGAAAAATTTTTGAAAAGAATGAAAAAATTGGTTCAAATAACTACTGAATAGTGCCAGAGATTTGTCAAAAATCAACGACCTAATTTTATACGAGAAACTGTTGCTTCCCGCTCTGGATTCCCGACAAGAGCTTTCGAGAATGACATCCAACCCTTAAAATGTAGAGAGTCAAAATTTAAGTTTCTTGAAAGTAAATAAAATGCCGGACGATACAATGTTCTATGGGATGGTAAAAATTATAGCGGAGAAAAAGTAACAAGCGGTATTTATTTAGTTATCTTTCAGGCGGGTGAATATCAGTATGTAAAAAAGATAATTTTAGCCCGCTGAAAGCTTTTTTAAAGGAATCACTTTCCCCTTGCATTTCTACCATAATTTCGCTATTATTAAATCGATCGAATAATTTTAAATGCAAGGGAATAAAACATGACCAAACGCAATTTCATATTACTGATCTTCTTCAGTTCCCAATTAATTCTAGGACTAACAAAATCTTCCGCTGAAGAAAAAAATACACCCGAAACAATCCACTGGGACATCTCAAAAATCAAGCAAGTCGGAACAATAACACCTATTATCAACAGCTACGACAAGGTGTGGGATTTTATTCTTGATGATTTTGATAATGATTTTCAGCAGGAAATTGGGATTTTAAGATCAGATGACAATAACCCTTTTTTTCTTTTTGTACGCGAGATTGATACCTATTCCTTAACTTTTGATACAGGTATTTCTTTGAGAAATCATTTAGATTCAAATAATTTAATTGAATTGCATGGGAGTAAGAACTATCGATGTCTTACTTACCGAATTGACAAGGATAGGGGATATGTCGACATTTATAATTCCAGATTAAAGCCCACCCAATCAATTCAGACTATTTGCGGAAAAGACAGAAACGGAAATGGAAATTGGGATGGTAATCTTGACGAGGCAGAACTTACGGATTTAAATTCTGACGGCAGGAAAGATTTGTTAGTGGGGTTTAATACCGGTGCTGACGGATACCCACGGGCTTTGTTGGGCTATGATCTGTTTACAAAAGAAAACATTTTTGCGAAATATTTTGCTCCCATGCTCCACTTTTTTCAAACTATCAACGTTGATGACAACCCAACCCCTCAAATAGTCGTTGCCCTTGCCGGAGCATCGGACGGACGTTTTTTTGGCGAATTTCGTCGCGACAGCAGCTATCTAACAATTTTAAATAACGATGGATCAGTACTAAAAAAATGGGCTTATCTCGGTGAGTCGAGTTATGTATGTTTTGATATGTTTGATATTAACGGAGATCATGTGCTTGACATAATTTCCGGTTGCTATTCTCGTCGGGACAATGGCCAGATTCCTTCGTTTTTGCGAATAATCGACGGAAAATCGTTGAAAGTACTGTGCGAATATGAGTTGGAAAATATCGCGCTCAAACCCGCCATCATTAAAATTCTTGATCTGGAATACGATGGCGATCCCAAGATTGTTGTGTTAGACGAGGAAGGAAATACTGGTTTGTTTCATTATAATAAATTTTCTCATTCAATAGAATTAATCAATTTTTCTGATTATTACGGTGAAAAGTTTTTGGTTTTAAACGATGATTTGAATGGCGATGGCTTTGACGAATTATTTTTCACCTGCTCCAATCCACCTTCGATTGTGATTACTGACAATAAGCTTCGTCCGCTATGCTTTTTTCCCACGGAAACCTTTGATAAATCCAAGAAAGACATTTTTCGCTTAAATAGCTCTACCAATGAAGAAGCGCAATACATTTTCCTGTCAAATCATAAATTATTTAAAGCATCAATACCAGTTGAAGAAATTTTCCCTCCGCTGCCGTTTAGATTCAACTGGTTGGGGCTAAAACTGAATTGGGGGATTGGAAAATTTCTCGGACTAATTCTTTTTATATTAGCGGTAATTTTGCTGCCAGGGCTGTATTTTTTTCGCCAAAAAAATGCTATCGGCATACCGGAATCGAATCGAGTTGGCTGCGCTATCATGAATCAATCCGGTAAAATAAAGAAATACAACCACACATTTCTGAAACTGACGCATTTGCATCCCAATGATTTGCACAAATCAATTCATGAATTAACAAAACAGAATAGCTATTTTCGGAGCTTTGATGCCGTTTATGCTGAGTTTGTTCAAAGTTATTACACTCATTTCTATAAAGAAATCAATATTGGATTTTCCGGAAAAAGAAAAATTTTCGGTTTGGAGCTATTTCGTATGAAATATAACCGAAGCAAATCACCAATGCTGTTTTTGGTTATCGATCTGTCAGAGACAAAGGCATCTGAGCAAGCCCGAATTTGGGCATCTATGGCTCAGCGCGTCGCCCACAAAATAAAGACGCCCTTGGGCACGATTTTGCTCGCTATCCAACGGCTGCAAAGAAAATATCAGAAGAATGCATCTGAATTCAGCAGCGAATATAATAAATTGGCCAATACCGCCATTTCCGAAATAGAGCGTGTACGGGAAACTATTAATGTGTTCATGAAAATCGCCCGTCTTGATTCACCCAATTTTCAGAAAGGAGAACTGAATAATATTCTTAAAGACACATTGCAGGAATACAGGAGGAGACTGCCCGAAGGAGTTCGCATTGAAGTCAATTATGATGAAAATGCTCTGAACGTCAAAATCGACGATAAGCATTTCAAAGAAGCTATTTTTAATATTTTCGACAATGCCGTCACGGCAATGGGAAGTCACGGACAACTTAAGATTTCCACTAATCTGGAGACACATCCTCTGCAAGATTACGGCGGTCAAAATTCCGTTACGCTGGAAATTGCTGACGATGGCAAAGGAATGTCGGAGGAAGAATTGCAAAACTTATTCACTCCCGGATTTACTACTTCCGAGCATGGCTCAGGCATGGGATTGGTCATCTCGAAAAATATTATTCAAAATCATAACGGGAAAATTGATATTCATAGCAGGAAAGGTGTGGGAACTACAGTGACTATCAATCTGCCTTTGTTGGATAAATAATTCGAATTCTTTTTGTAACTGAAAAATCGGGGAAACAAATGGTTCATTTCAAACCGAAAGTCTTGATTGCAGAGGATGACGAGGCGTTTGCAGAGCAATTATCGGAAACATTGAAAAGTGAAAATTACAATGTCATAGTCGTCCACGATGGCAGCGGAGCGTTGAAAATATTGAAAAATGACAAAGTTGATCTTGGCTTTATTGATTTATCCATGCCCGGAATTGACGGCATGCAAGTTCTGCAAGAAGCCCAGATGACAGCTCCGGATGTGCCGTTGATCATGATTACCGGCTACGCTTCGATCGAGAAAGCAGTGCAAGCCACACGATTGGGCGCTTATGATTTTATTGAAAAGCCTGTCAGCCTGGACAGGTTGCTTCTTACGGCAAAACATGCTCTGGAAAAACGAAAACTGCAATTAAAAAATCACTGGATGGCTGAAGAAATACTGATGCGGTATGAAATGGTCGGCACCAGCGAAGCCATGCAACAAATTTATGCCTTGATCGATAAAATTGCACCGACAAACAGCACTGTGCTTATTACCGGCGAAACCGGAACAGGAAAAGAGCTTGTAGCCAGGGCTTTGCACACTCGCAGTAGAAGGGCAGATGGCCCTTTTGTTCAATTAAATTGTGCTGCCATTCCGGACAATTTACTGGAAAGCGAATTGTTCGGTTACAAGAAAGGAGCTTTCACTAATGCTTTCCAAGATAAAAAAGGTAAAATTGAAATGGCAAATCAGGGATCGCTTTTTCTTGATGAAATTGGAGATTTGAGTACGTCATCGCAAGCAAAAATATTGCGAACTCTGGAGGATCATGTAATTACCCCGGTTGGCGGCGTTGATGATCTGGAAATTGATGTGAGAATATTTGCGGCGACAAATAAGAAATTATCCGAACTCATTGAAAAGGGACTTTTTCGGCCGGATTTGTATTATCGGCTACAAACTATTGAAATTTCTCTGCCTGCTTTGGCAGAAAAAAAAGAGGATATCCCTGAGCTCGCCCAACATTTTCTAAAGCGTTTTTGTGCGGAAAACAACAAATACATTAAGGGCTTCACCGCCGGAGCCATTCATTTGCTCATGCAGCAAGAATGGCCCGGTAATGTGCGACAATTGAAATCCATTATCGAACGATTAGTTATTCTAAGCAATAATGAGGAAATCGCCGTTGACGAAATTTCTTTGGTTTTAAAGACCCAAAGCGTTATGAACATGAGATATTTTGAAACTTACCAGGAGGCGGAACACGCATTCCAGAGAGATTTTTTCAGTCAAGCCCTTCATGCCCATAATTGGAATGTATCAGAGACGGCGAAATCCCTGAAAATTGACCGGACGAATCTCTATAAGAAGATGCAGAAATTGGGCATTAAAAATGAACGGGAAGAATAAACAACATTTTTTTAGAAATTGTAGCTTTTGCAAATTAGTTTGCCTTTCAGCGGCCTCATTTTTAGCTATTTCTTTCAAAATTCCACATTCGGCGAAAAGAGCCATGTCAAATACCCTTCGGGCTTGTCGGGAAATCGGTTTTTTTCTCTGTCATAGCGATAAACCCACTCCCAGCGCACACCGGCAGCAGCAACTAAGAAAACCATCCTGCCAAAAATCTTCACGGGAAATTTTTTGCCGTAGCTGAAATATTGATACACCGAATGGGGTGGGTGATTCTCGCCAGTGATGGGGAAATAGGCTTTGTATTTGATGAGTGAATTTTTGAGGAAAGAGAGCTTGTCCGATCCATAGTAACTCTGGCTACGCTCAAATTGCAAAGTCAGCACGTTGTTCAGCAAATTTGAGCGATGAAATTTCACGCCAACGCGAAAATTCCAGGATAATTTTCGGTGACTTTTTTCGTTGATATTGCCAATCAATACAAATTCAAGTTGCTGCCAGAAATCGTGAATGTAAATATTGTCCAAAATCTGGTGATAGCCAAAACTGTAGGCAAAACCCGCCAAAGCGGAACCCGCCTGTTTCCGGCGTTGTTTGTCGCGCTGATCCAGAAACTGGTAGCGCATGAACAGAATATTTCCGGCAAAAATACTCCAGGCAAAAGGCTCCTCATAGCCCCCGCTGACGGAGCGCAATAAGTTGATGTCATAAATTGTGTTGAAGCGGTTGAAAGTTGCCGGTTTTTCCGTTTCCAGATAGCTGCTGAGAGAAGTCAGGGGATAAAATGTGTACTGAAGGAGCAAAAATTTCGGCAACGTCAATTCTCTGATGAGTTTAGAATAGATTAATTTTTCCTGTCCGCTGTGAATGGCATAAGAACGGTCGTAACGGCGAAAATCAATGTACAAAGAGCTGTAACTTTTGTAAATATCAAAAGTCATCTGGCCGCCGGTGAAATATCCGGAAATTGACTTGTTGAAAGCGATAGTCTGGCAAAATATCTCTGAAATTAAAACTGCTGAAAAAAGCAAGGCGAATTTTATTGTTTTTGATGTCATGGTCGTTCACTTTTTTTTAATAGCACGCGGATGACACGGATTACACAGATTTTCGCTGATTTTTTATTTCCGGTCATTTGTAAATATCTTTCTCCTGAATTCTGCCTTCTTTCCAAAATTTAAGAGAAGACCGACTTCTATTTCAGTAGCTTTCAAATAATTAATCAATTGAGCCTCATGCTCTTCACAAAGGCTATCCATAGCTTTTAATTCAACAATAACTAAGTCGTCAACTAACAAATCGGCAAAATAATCCCCAACGATTTTGTTGTCGTAAAATACTTTAATGTTTTGTTGCTGTAATACCTTGCAACCCATTTTGCGCAGCTCAATAATCATAGCATTTTCATAAACTTTTTCCAGAAAGCCAAAACCTAACGTATTGTTCACATTATAGAAAGCTCTTATTATTTTGTCTGTTATATCTGAATGTAACATTTGGCTGCCCTTTTATCTTTTTAAGCAAATAAACACCCATTTTATTCGAAAGCACACACATTATACTTATGACAATAATTTTAAGGAATTCTATCCGTGCCTATCCGCGTAATCCGTGTCATCCGTGGGCTATTTTCTATAGTGTGTACTTTATTGTCTCTGAAAAACCTTGGGTATCCACCAATAATCCAAATTATAATCAAATCCCAACGGCGCAGGATAGGGTTTCACTCCCTGGATGCGTTTGCTGGTGGCGATCATGCTGTTGCGCATGTACAAATAGATCACCGGAACATCTTCAGAAATAATCTCCTGGGCGCGGTAAAAATATTTTTTCTGCTGTTCCCGGTCAAAAGTGCGCAGGGAATTTTCGATGAGCTCATCCAGTTCGGGATTGATGTACGTTGCCCAGTTGTATTCGGTGTCGTGAATCTGGCTGGAATGAAATTCAAAAGACAAATCCGGAGCAAGTACGCCCAATCCGCCGCGGGTAACGCACATGTCGAAATTTCTTTTGGCAACAAAAGTATTCAAATAGACGCTCCATTCCACAACTTTAATTTTCATGGCAACGCCGCTTTTTTTCAATTGTTGCTGGACAATTGTCAAGATTTGCTGCACAGACTCATTTTGAAAGGAAAGCATGGTAAATTTGAACGGTTCTCCGTCCTTGTCAAGAATGCCGTCGCTGTCAGAGTCAGTCCAGCCCGCTTGCGCAAAGAGTTGTTTTGCTTTTTTCGGAGAAAAAGGATATTTTTTGATGTCGGGATTGTATGCCCAGGACTCCGGCGGAATGGGTCCCCAGCAGAATCTTCCTTTGCCAAATTGAACGCCGTCGATGATGCTTTTTTTGTTGATGGCATAATAAATGGCTTGACGCACGCGTTTGTCCTGAAAAAGCGGCATTTTTAAATTGAAAACCAGTCCGTACATGAAAGTGTCGTTGTATTCAAACTTTTTCACATTTTGTTTTACTTCGGGGCCCGACAGATCGCGCAGAAATTGCGTGGTGTGCAACCGCGTTACCAGATCCAGATTCCCGGCTTTGAGCTCGAGAATTTGCACGGCAGCTTCGGGAATAAAGCGAAAAATCATGCGATCGAGACGAGGTCTGCCCCAGAAGGAATTCTCGTTCGCGGCTAAAACAATTTGTTCGTTGGGCGTCCAACTGACAAATTTGAACATGCCGTAGCCAATCGGATGGCGGTTGAAAGGATCGGTGTTGATGTCTTTGCCTTGTAAAATATGTTTAGGCAAAACGCCGATGTCCCAGCGGTACACGGCGTAAACGAACGGTTCTTTGTAAATCACTTTAAAACGATATTTGTCCAGCGCAAGGACAGTATCGATGCGACTGAAGGCATAGTGGACGATGGTTTTCGTGTGCGGATCGATAGCTCTTTTGTAGGTAAAAATCACGTCGTCTGTGGTCACTTCAGGACCGTCGTGCCAGTGCACGCCTTCGCGCAATTTGAAAATCAAAACTTTGCCGTCTTGCTCAAAATGCCATTTTTCCGCCAGTACCGGCGTTAATTTGGCGTGACCAGGATTTCCCGGGTCTTCCAATTTTCGCACCAGCGGGGGAAAGAGATGAATAATCACTTCGCATGAAGCGCCGTCGCTGTAGCCGTAAAGCGGCTGCAAAGAAACCGGCTCGCCGCTGAGCGCGCGAACCAGTGAACCGCCGTATTCGGGCTGATTGGGATCAAAATTTTGCACAGCCGTTTGTCGGTCCGAATTTCGGTCATTTTTACCGCAAGAAAAGAAAAAAACGAGCGTCAACAACAAAATTGTAATTTGAACTATTCTGCGCATGAGCAAATTTCCTCCTTCGGAAATTACCATAATTGACATAAGTCCCAATGCAATATATTGAAATTCACAACGTTTGTCAAGCACAAAAAGCAGAAAATTTGCTGAATTTTGCTGATAATTTTCCTGGCGCTAACTTTTACAAAATTGTGACATTTGAAAAATGACTTGCCAAAATGAGACTTCTTTCATATATTTGTTTATTCAAGTTGTGACTAATTTCAAACAACAGCCAGGAGCGGCATCATGAGTGACACTTATCTACCTATTCTGTTTTTCTATCCGGAAATTGATCCCCAATTCAAAAAAGCGTTCGTTTACAAACATTTTAATTTTTTGGTCAAAAAAAGCACTGAGAAATCAGAAATCATCGATTTCATCGGCGAGCACAAATATTTTATTTTCATCTCGGATGCCTCAGGTATGGCAGAAATCCGCGGTTTGCACAAAAAATTTCCCGAGCTTGCCGAACGCGTCGCGCTGATCGGATTGGGCGAAGATGCGATAGCGGAACTGCTGTCTGCTCACGGCGATGTTTTATTCGAATCAGTGCAAACAATCACCTTGCCGCCGGATTATCACAAATCTTTGCTGGCTCTGATGAATGCGAGCAATTATCTCAAACACAAGAGGCAATTATTCGAATTAGCGTATCGGCTCAATATTCAAGCGAAAGAATTGCACGAGTTGAACGACATCGGCGTGGCTCTTTCTGCGGAGCGGGACCCGGACAAGCTTTTGGAAACCATTTTGAGCAAAAGCAGAGAGATCACCGGCGCCGACGCCGGCAGTCTGTATCTGGTGGAAAAAATACCGGATAGGGAAGAAGACTCGAAAAATTATCTGGCGGACAAACAGCTCCGCTTTAAATTGGCGCACTGCGACACGATTCCCATTGATTTCACCGAATCGGTGATGCCCATTGAGAAAAAAAGCATCGCCGGAAACGTCGCACTGACAGGGAAAGTTTTGAATATTTCGGACGTTTACGAACTTTCGAAAGAATCAGGCCTTACGCACAACCGCTCTTTTGACGAAGCTGTGGGCTATCGGACGAAATCCATGTTGGTCATTCCCATGCTCAACCACAAGGATGAAATGATCGGAGTTTTGCAACTGATCAATCGCAAAAAACACTGGGACGTGCTGCTCAGTTCACCGGCCGTGATCGAGGAAGAAATCATTGAATTCGATGAAAAATGCGTGGATTTAGCGAGTTCTCTGGCGAGTCAGGCGGCGGTTTCCATTGAAAACAATCGTTTGTACGAAGATATCAAGAATCTGTTCGAGGGTTTCATTAAAGCGTCGGTGCACGCCATTGAACAAAGAGATCCGACAACCTTTGGACATTCCGAGCGCGTCGCGACGTTGACCAGCGCATTGGCAAAACAAGTGGATCGGATCGGAACAGGAAAATTCAAAGATGTGCATTTTTCACGAGAAGAGTTTCAGCAAATTCAGTACGCCGCATTGCTGCACGATTTCGGCAAAATTGGCGTGCGAGAAAACATTCTGGTGAAAGCAAAAAAGCTGTTTCCTTACGAATTGGATACCGTTAAAAATCGTTTTAAAATTTTGACGCAAGCGACAAAATTGAAATCCGCGGACAGAAAGATAAAATTTCTGCTGGATTATGAAAAACAAAAGGCGATGGAACTGTTTGAAAGATTGGACTGGGAAACCCAGGAGAAAATTAGAAAACTGGATGAATTTTTACAAATCGTTTGTGAAGTCAACGAACCCACCGTGCTCAATGATTCCAAATTGGAAAAATTGCAGCAAATCGCGACGCTGGAGATCGATGCCAACGGAAAATCCACGCATCTTCTCACAGAAGAAGAAATAGCCCGGCTGTCCATTCCAAAAGGCAGTTTGAGCAATGAAGAGCGGCTGGAAATCGAATCCCACGTGACGCACACTTATAATTTTCTGGAAAAAATTCCCTGGACGCGCGAATTGAGATCCGTCCCGGAAATTGCCTATGCGCATCATGAAAAATTGGATGGAAGCGGGTATCCGCGCCGTCTGTCGGCGCCGGAAATTCCCATCCAGTCGAGAATGATGGTTATCGCTGATATTTACGATGCGCTTACCGCATGGGACAGACCGTACAAAAAAGCAGTTCCTGAACAAAAAGCCCTGGACATCATTGGCTACGAAGTCAAAGATGGCAAAGTCGACGCGGAATTGTTTAAGATCTTCATCGAGGCGAAATTGTTTGAATTGGTAAAAAAACCTGATGAAACGAGCTGACGAAAGACGGTCGCTAAAAAAGCCAGTTTATTTAGACCTGACTCCTTGAAATTATCATGAGCCTGGAAAAATTGACGTAATTTCTGTAAACTTTCTGCATCCCGCTTCGTCTAAAGTTATGACAGGAATTTTGAAAATGTCAGAAGGAGTGGATCAATGCAAGAAAAAATCAAAATTTATGCCATTTTACTTCTTGCCATTGCTGCAGTTTTAACGAGTTGTGCCGGCCCCAAAAAGTTGAGTGTCGATGAGGTTTACACAGCCATCCCGCCGGCGCAGCCCTTGCCAGAATATTTTCGCAAGAGTCAGGAGAAAAATTTAATCATTGCCATCGAAAATGTGGCCGATGAGAGCAAAAATTACAAAAATTATGCGGAGCTTTTCATCAATGGCTATTTGATCAAACCGGACCATGAAGTAACAAATATGACCAGGAATTATAGCTATCACATGTTGCTTCAACCGGGCATTTATGAAATTGAAGCAAAATATTATGCTTCAACGGGCTGGAAAATTGAGAAATTTCTCATCAAGGCAAGAGAAAAGGTAATGGTTTTCCCGGACAAAAAAACATTTTTGACGGTTGATTTGACGAAAAACTCCTGGGGCGGGTTAGAAGAAAATCCATCGTTTTTCAAAATCCGCTACGAGCAGAAATAATGCGGTGCTCGGTTTTATGAATTTTGCCACTCATCAAAAGGAAAAAAGCAACTCGCTTTCATGTTTGATCTTAGCTGCTGGTTTTGGAAGCAGATTAAAAAATATTGGTGTGAAGCCATTATTGTCCTGTCGCGGGAAAAGTTTCCTGCGAACCATTGTTGAAAATAGCCTGCAAGCCAATTTCTCGCCCGTCGTTTCTGTCGTCAATCATTCAAATCGTTCTGTAATTGAAAAATTAAAGCTACCAATGAAAATTTTAATTAATGAAGCCCCTGAAAACGGCATGTTTTCTTCCGTTCGCATTGGCGTTGAGCACCTTGCAAAGTTTTCTTCGGGAATTTTAATCATTCCGGTGGATTACCCTTTGGTAAAAAAGACTACGTACGAAGTTCTCGCGAGTGACTTTCGAAGTCATCAAAATTCCGTCATCATCCCCAGTTTGGGAAAAAAATCGGGCCATCCGGTAATTATTCCCGCAATCCTTTTCTCAAAAATTTTACAAAAAGCCCTTTCCGCCACTTTGCGCGATGTGTTTGCTGAAAACAGACAACTCATTCGCTACGTCGCGGTTTCCGATCCGGGAATATTAATTAACATCAACACAGAAACTGCTTACCGCAAATATTGTCAATAATTTTGTTGATTTTTATCTGAAAAATATTAACTTGTCTTTGTGAAGCTTTCGTTTTTTGCTGCGAGTGCATTTTTGTTTATTTCTGTCAAAGCTTGGGAATAGAAATGGAAATTAATCATGAGAGAATAGCAGACTGGAAAAAGAAGAATATTCCTTTTTGCATAGTTACTGTTGTTGACTCCAAAGGGGCAACGCCGCGAAAATCAGGCGCCAAAGCGATCGTTTTTGCCGACGGAGCTTCAGAAGGAACCGTCGGCGGCGGCGCTATTGAAGTGCAGGCGTTTCGCGAAGCAGTGCAAGTTTTACGGTCAGGGAAACCTGTTCTGAAAGAGTATCTGCTTGACCAACTGGAAACTGGAAAGATGATTTGCGGCGGAAAGATGACGATTTTTTACGAGCCAGTGCTGCCGGAAAAACGATTGACAATATTTGGCGGCGGCCACGTCGGACGCGCCATTGCCAACGTGGCTAACGAAGCTGGGTGGAAAATTCGCGTCGTTGATGAGCGAGAAGAAATTGTCGACAAAGATTTTTTCCCGGAAAATTGTGAATTGATCTGTGCCCAGTTTCAAAATTATCTGGAAAAAGTCGAAATTTCAGCCAATGATTGGCTCGTGATTGTCACGCCCCGGCACTCAAAAGATGAGTTAGTGTTGGAAAAAGTCATTTCCTCGCCAGCGCGCTACATTGGTGCCATGGGATCGCCCAAAAAAATCAGGGAAATGAGGCAAAATTTAATCAAAAAGGGGATTTCAGAAAAATTGATTGAAAAAGTGCACGCGCCGATCGGGTTAAACATCGGCACAGAAACTCCCGGGGAAATTGCCGTAGCAATCGTGGCGGAAATGTTAGCCGTGTTGCATGACGTTCCGATGATTCGATCGTGCTCGCAGAAAGAGTTTGCTGCTGATTTCAAAAACAAATAGCGTCATTCCCAAGAATGGTCTTTTTGCAGTTGGTTTCAATTCTTTTCAAATAAATTTGCATGTCTCCGAAAATTGTTACAATTCATAGTAACGATTTAGCAAAAGGCTCGTTTCCGGCAGATGTTCCCTCCCTAACATTTTGTCCGCTGTGGTCTTTTCTTTCCGCTCTTAATCCAAAATTCGCGCGTCAAAGCGCAGTCTCAAGGATTTGCACTTGTGCGCCCGCGCTTACTGCGTGCTTCTAATCAAGTCGCTGATACTGTTCATTGTGTAAATGCGCTTTCATTTAAATATGGGTAGAATGGCGCTGTAAATATGTCAACATTTTCAGTAGCTAACTATGCAGTCGCGGTACTGAGTTTCGCTTTTCTTTGTTTGATCCATTCGTCTAATGTGATTGCTGGCGCACCGAGGATATTATTGGCTTCTGTCGGATCCCCAGGTTCACCCTTTTTTGCAAAATGAACCATTACAGGAACATCGTTTTTTAAACTCTCGTTTTTAGCCATCACGCCGATAATTTTAGCGAGCCAGAAAGGAATTGAACCGAGATTTTTAATTTCAGGATGTATTTCGGAACAATACCGCTGCAGTGCTTCACGTGAAGACAATTTTTCCGGGCCATGGATACATAGTTTTTTATTTGCAGCCTTTTCGGTGGTATATGATTTAGCTACCATGCGCCCCAAATCTTCAGCAGCAAACCAATGCACATATACTGGTTTTTTGCCTATGACATTTGCTCGATTTCCCCGAATCATCGAGAGAATATTTTCCATTGCACCAGTTGGGCAAAAGAAAGTATAAGGGATTCCGCTCTCTTTTATCAATTTTTCCACTTTTAGTTTTTGTTTGGCGAGAGGAATTTTTGGATTTTTAATAAAAGTAGTTGCTCCGGAAAGGTAAGTGATCCGCTGTAAGCCCAAGCGGGAAGCAACATTTAGAATATTTTCAGCGACTGATAGTTCAATAGAAGGCTGCAAATTTATATGAACGCCGTAACAGCCATTAAGAGCCTTCTCCGTATCGTTAGCGTCGGTCACATCGCCGGTCACTATTTCAAATGAGTCGTCAAAGAGTTTTTGGGCTTTCTCTTTATTTCGCGTCATGATGCGGACTTGAAATCCTTGTTGTTTTAAATTTCTTGCAACAGGCGCCCCCAGCATACCCGTGCCACCCAAGACCAATATCCTTTTTTCCATGATGAGATCCTCCTTAAGAATTAACAATAAATTCCCGCAGTCAGGTAAATTTCCGATAAATTCTTAATTTTACACAAACATGCCAACAAAACTAACTATTAATCCTGCTAGGAAAAGCATACTGCCGATGGCGGCAACCGGAACAATTCTAAATCGTTCACCAATGGCGGCCAAAATCATAGCTATAATAAAGCCGATAGCCAGCCCCATCTGGAATTGAGATGAATAACCAATGATTTCGGTTTTTAGTGCAATACCGATTAAGAAAGTGATACACGCAAAATTGTTTGCGTGGGCATGGGCAGGAATCTGGATTCTAAAACCATCATACGTTGACCAGAATTCGTCGAGTCCTCCTTTTTCCGAAAGGCTTTTCATTTTTTCCACCCACTCTGGATGCGCCATACCTGCTTTTAAGCCAAATATTGACCAAATAATTAACCAAATAAAAGAAAAGCCAATCAAAATTTCGCTCGCCATTTCTCCGTTCCTTTCTGTAAAATTGCTAAATATTTTTATTGCGCTCATTGATGTTGCGGCTGTTCCGGAGGGGGTATGATGCCCATTTGTTGCATAAAACCCAGCATGTTCGTTTCAACCCATTCTTCAATAACTTTTCCGTTTTCAAAATAGCGAATGGAGATCGCTGTCATCGTTAATTTTTTGCCGGTAGGAGAAGACCCCATGAGTTCGCCTTTTTGCGTGCCAGTCATCGTGCAGCGAATGACAACTTTGTTTCCTTCAGCAATCATGTCGTCAATCGTAAATTGAAAATCAGGCATAGCTGTACGGTACATGCTAATTGCCTGTTTGTAACCCTCGCGATCATTTGCGCCAGGAGCGTCGATGTGGAGAATGTAATTCGGCGATAGAATCTCATCAATTACAGCTAAATTTCCTTTGTTCCACGCCTCGTCGATAAGGCGGCGGACCGCGGCTTTATTTTCTTCTGTTGAATTAGAAGTATCCTCTTTCTTTTGACAGTGAAAAGATGCCAGCATCATAAATAATGCCAGTAGCGAAAAAACAGTCGCCTTAACTTTCATAGCACACCTCTCATTTTTTGGGATTGTGAACTGTTTTATACTTTAAACACAGGGAGTCTCTTTGCTCTACATTGCGCCCCAAAAAAGAATTCTTTTTACGCAACTCAACGAAAAATAAGCGCCTGCCTGTTCCGCTTGCTATAGTATTTCGCTCGCACGGAAGGGCTGATGTGTGAGAGGAATTTAGGTTTAGTGCGAGTTGTTTGGGTAGTCGTATGTGGCGTTTGCGATCCGAAAGTTGAGTTAGAGTATTATACCAAATAATATGGATATTGTCAAGAAAAAAATATAGAAAAGTAAAAATTGTTTCTGAATGGAATAAGAGAGCGTCGGCGAACAACGCCAAAGAGCAAACCCACCGCCAACATCGCCTGAAAAAGCTTTTTCTCGGTCAGCTTACAGCAAATCAGGAATGTCCAGAAAAGTTTTACTGTGCATGACGCTTCCCGACTTTTTCTGAAGCCATATCTTTCTTGTTCCGACTGACATCAAATAGAACCCTGTAATTTCCAATGATCAGTCTGAAGAAAGGGTGCTTTTTGAGCCGTTTGATTCTTGCGCTGTCTGTCGGGAAATTTCTTTGGCTTTTCGTTCCTTCGCAGAACACGTCCCAATCAGAATCAGGCGCTCCCGGCGATCCGTTTTTCTTCTTTAAATGTATCGAGTCCGATTTCCCGAATCCGATTCAGATTTCCAATGCGGTCAGTGCGAAAAATGAAACCAAAGAATTTAGAAACAAGATTATTCAGTTTCCGACAATCCTTCAAATTTTCAAATTCTGTGCATTCGGCGCAGGTCCCGTATTCCCGTTCCATGGCGCACGCTTTCATTTTGCAATTGTGATTCATTGGTTTGGCACTGTGGCAACCTTCGCATTTTCCCTTCAGGTACATTCCGCAGTTGCTGCAGACAAGACCGCAATAGGCGACAATGACATCGTTTGCTTTTTCAGCCATGAGTTTTCCTCACTTTTGTCCTGAATATCAATTTTGTTTAATTTTTCTGAAAACAGCTTCCGGGTAGAAGTACCTTATTTAATATAATCAAATTTTTCAAAAAGTCAAGCAAGAAATAGGTACAGGTAAAAAATGAGGCATGAAACGGCAAATAAGAAAGCAATATTTTTTATCTGCCATCTCCTGCTTCGCTGAGAAAATTACGTTTGAGCAACGGCATAACAATTATTCAGGGAAAAATTCCTACGGCGTCGCCTTGCTTTATAAAAAACAAATCAGAAATTGATGAAAGGGAATTAATCACGGTCTGGGAATATTGAGTTTTTCCAATTTACTGTACAACGTTCCGCGGCTGATTTTTAGCAATTCCGCGGCGCGTTTCAAGTTTCCTTTTGTTTCTTGCAGCGTTTTTTGGATAAGAATTTTTTCCGCATCGGTCAGGGAATAGGAAGAAAGTTGCAGCGAGATTTTGCCGCTTTTCCCGTTGCTGCCGAAATTGTAGGGCAGGTCTTTTTCGGTGAGAATTTTACCTTTGCAGAAAACCACAGAACGCTCGATGGTATTCACCAATTCGCGCACGTTTCCTGGCCAGGCGTACGATTCCAGAATTTGCAGTGCGCGGCGGGAAAATTTTTGCAGCGGTTTGTTCATTTCCGTGGCAAATTTCTTCAGGAAATGATCGGCGAGAACCGGGATGTCTTTTTTGCGTTCGCGCAGCGGCGGCAGATGAATGTTGATCACGTTGAGGCGATAAAATAGATCTTCGCGAAATTTCCCCTGGTCAACTAGTTTTTCCAGATTTCTATTGGTCGCGGCGATAACGCGAATGTCTACCTTGATCGTATCGTTTCCGCCCAGGCGCTCGAACTCGTGGTTCTCCAGCACGCGTAGTAGTTTTACTTGTGTGGACAGGGGAATTTCGCCAATCTCATCGAGAAAAATCGTGCCTTCGTTTGCCAGTTCAAACCTGCCGATACGTCTGGTGATGGCAGAAGTGAACGCGCCCTTTTCATGACCAAAAAGTTCGCTTTCAATCACAGTTTCCGCCAGCGCCGCGCAATTTACTTTTACGAATTTTTTGGTCTTTCTTTTGCTCGAATAGTGCAAAGCATTGGCGACAAGCTCTTTCCCTGTTCCGCTCTCTCCGGTGATCAGCACGGTGGAGTCTGTTCCGGAGACCTGGTCGATTTGCTCTGCGATTTGTTGAATTTGCGTGCTGACGCCGATGAAATTGCTTTTGCCGAAAAGCTGATCCAATCGATTCTGCAAGACGGTCTTTTCTTCATGCAGCGTTTTTGATCTTTTTATGCGGTCGACGATTAAAGAAATTTTTTTCAGGTCAACTGGCTTAATAATGTAGTCATACGCGCCTTTTTTCATCGCTTCGACTGCTGTGTCCACATCAGCATGGCTGGTAAAAATGATCACATAAGCGGCCGGGTCAATTTTAATAATGTTTTCCATTGTTTCAATGCCGTCCATGTGTGGCATTTTGAAATCAAGAAAAACGATATCAGGCTCGTACTCACTGAATTTTCTGATTCCTTCCAGTCCATTGTCCGCAACAATAGCCTCTAAATTTTGATGCCTGAGTACATCTTGCATCAATTCCAATATCATTTCATCGTCGTCGATCACTAAAATCGGTTTTTTCGTCGACATATTTTTCCTACATTTGATGAGCGCTTGTGTCCCGTTGGTGTGCGTTAGTTTTTTTCGAATGTATCAGTGCCGATTGTTACTTTACAATTTTTATGCCCGAAGCAATTTCAAAATTGAATATTTTTCAAAATTTTCACGCGTAACGTTTAACCTGATAATAATCAAGAGATTAAATTATTAATTTCTTTTAAAAAAATGACCCAAAATGAATTTTTATCCGTTAAAATTAGCGGAAATGCAGAGAAATCTCTCAATTATGAATTTCAATTTGAAAAGAAAGGAATGCAGTTTTGAATGATTTCTACCCCCGCACACTTATTTTTTTTCCGCTAATTTTTCAGAAAGGTGAAATGCTTGCTTTCGTGAGGAAAAAATTTTCAAATTGGCAAAAAAACATTTGATTTTTTGGATTTTTCATGTTATTATTAGTCTATCACCAAAAGGAGAAAATGAATGAGGTTCCGGTTACTTGTCTTCGTTGTCATTCACTTTTGTGCTGCTTTTTCTTTGTTCGGTCAATCCCGCGAGTTACAAATTTACCGTGTTTGCGTTACGGATGTGCAACAAATCGAGACATTGCGTCAGTTCAATTTTGCAGTGGCAGGTACAAATTTCGGCCGCTGGGTGGATTTGATCTGTTCGGACGCTGAAGCAAAACTGATGCAAGAAAAAGGATTGTCCGTTGAAAAAATCAGCTCGCTGCAACCACAGGAATCAGAAGGCGCAGCGTTGGATGGATTTCACAATTACGCTGAAACCAGAGAATTTCTTCACCAAATCGCGCGCGACTATCCTGCCATTACGCGACTGGATTCATTGGGTGCTTCCGTGCAAAATCGCGGCCTGTGGGCGCTGAAAATCTCCGACAATCCCGACGCAGATGAAGACGAACCCTGTTTGCTCATCGAAGGCTGCATCCACGGAAACGAAAATCATGCGCTGGAAGTTTGTCTTTATTTTATTCAATACATGGTAGAAAATTACGGCGTCAATCCTGAAGTCACCCATTGGGTGGAAAACAGAGAAATCTGGGTCGTTCCGCTGGTAAATCCGGACGGTCACGAAGCGCAGCGCCGCTATAATGCCAATAACGTGGATTTGAATCGCAATTTCGGCTATTGGTGGGGATTTACTGCTTCGCGTTACGGGTCGGCGCCTTTTTCCGAGCCGGAAACTCAGGCCATTCGAGACCTTGCCCTGCGCATCAAACCTTACGGCTCGCTGGCGTTTCACACTTCCGGCAGAGTAATTTTGTATCCCTGGGCTTACAGATCAACTCCTGTTGCGCCGGACGATGCTTTGTTTCAGGAAACTGCCAGGGAATTAGTTGATTCCATCAATGTTGTTGATCCCAGTATTCAGTACGATTTTCGCCGGTCAGGGACGTGGTACTGGCATGGCGGCGAACACAACGATTGGATGTATTCGCAGTACGGCATGCTCTCTTTTACCATCGAACTCATGACCAGCCAATCCGCGCCGCCTTCGGAGCATGAAAATGAGGTTGTTTTGCCGGCGTTCCGCGTCATGCTTCGCCGGCCCGAGCGAGCAGGCATTACCGGAAAAATCGTCGCTGCTGCGACGGGCTTGCCGCTCTCGGCGACGTTCAAAATAGACGAAATATTCGACGCGGAACAGTTAGTTCCTCGCGTCAGCGATTCGCTCACTGGTAGATTCATTCGTTTTTTGCCTCAAGGAAATTTTACTTTCGAGACGCACGTTCCTGGTTACACAAAATTTGTGAAACCAATTACTATTGCCGCCAATGATACCATACGCGTTCTCGAGGTATTTCTTGAAAAAGGCGCTGATTTGGCATTGAAAAATAGCATGACTTACGACAGCGGGGAAGGTTCTATTTTTCCCAACGGCATTCTCAACCGCGGAGAAATAGCTCAATTGAATTTGAAAATAGAAAATATTGGATCCCTTGCTTCAGAACAAGTTCTGGGGACTTTGACGAGTGAGTCCCAGGATTTGACGTTGATCGAAAATGATCTTTCGTTTGGTACAGTAGCCGCCGGGGAAGAAAAATTCGCTACATCGCCGATAACGGTATCGGTCTCTGACCAGGCTTTACCCGGGCAGAAAATTCCGCTTGAGCTGCAACTTCGCGATCTGGCAGGAAATCAGTGGACGCTTTCTTTTGCCCTACGTGTACAGGGCTTTTTTGACGATATGGAAAAAGAAGGCCGCGATCAGTGGACGCACCACACTTTTGGCGACTCGCCGAATTCACACGACGACTGGCAGTACGGAATTCCCGGCGGCGAAAGCGGCGATCCCGGATTTGCTCATTCGCCGCAATTTGTCTGGGGAAACGATTTGGGCTCCGGGAGTTGGAACGGCGCTTACCAGAATAATCAGCACAACTATTTGCAAATGCGACCGCTCAATTGCCGTGGCTGGCAAAATGTTTATTTGCAATTTTATCGTTGGCTCAGAATCAATAGCGGTGACGAAGCTTACATTACTGTAAATGGTCAAATTGTCTGGACAAATTATCGCAATGAAATCAAAGATCGGAATTGGAATTTTCAGCTCGTTGATATTTCCTCTGTCGCTGCGGATTTGGACAGCGTTGTGATTCAATTTTGCCTGCAATCTAACAATTCCGGCGCCAGCGGCGGCTGGACGATTGACGACGTCATGGTTGACGAGCAAATTCTGCTTTTAGTGAAACCAAACCAGGTAGCGGTTGCGCCTGAAAAGTATCAACTTTTGCCAAATTACCCGAATCCATTTCACGATGTGACGCAAATTCATTTTTCGCTCTCAAAGCCGGTGTTGGTTGATCTCGCGGTATTTAATGTTTTGGGACAGAGTGTGAAAACTATTGTGTCGAGCAAATTGCCGGCGGGAAATTACCTTTTTCCCTGGAACGGCACGGATGACAGAAATCATGCCGTGAGCACGGGTGTCTATCTCATCCAGCTAAAAGTCGGCCAGCAGGTGTTTTCCAACAAAATTATGCATGTGCGCGATGAATAAAATCGAGAAAAGCCGCCTGCTTGAAATACGTCATTTGCGCGCGTTTTTTGACAGTTACGAAGGAACAGTTAAAGCCGTTGACGACATCAGTTATTGTGTGGCAGAAAAAGAAATCGTCGGCGTTGTCGGCGAATCCGGCTGCGGCAAGAGCGTGATGGCTTTGTCGTTGCTGCGATTAATTCCAAGCCCGCCGGGCAGAATCGTCTGCGGAGAAATTTTCTTCCGCGGAGTCGATCTGCTCAAATTGCCGCAAAAAGAAATGCGTAAAATTCGCGGCAATGAAATTTCCATGGTGTTTCAGGAGCCAATGACTTCCTTAAATCCCGTGTTTACCGTCGGCGACCAAATCGCTGAAGCGATTAGTCTGCATCAGCATCTTTCCCCAAAAGAGTCCCTCAAAAAAAGTATCGAAATGCTGCGTTTAGTTGGCATTCCCAACGCAGAAAAACGTGTTCGGGAATATCCCCACGAAATGAGCGGCGGCATGAAACAGCGCGTGATGATCGCCATGGCACTTTCCTGTCACCCGAGTCTGCTTATCGCTGACGAGCCCACTACGGCGCTGGACGTGACCATTCAGGCGCAGATTTTGGAGTTGATGCTGGACATGAGGAAGAGATTCGGAACAGCTATGATTTTGATCACTCACGATTTGGGCGTGATCGCAGAGACTGCGGAACGCGTGATTGTGATGTACGCCGGCAGGATCGTGGAGCGCGCCGGAGTGAAAGAACTATTTCAAAATCCGGCTCATCCGTACACGCGCGGATTGCTCAATTCGGTTCCGAAATTAAACGCTGCAAAAGAGCGAAAATCCAAATTATCTGCAATTCCCGGCACAGTTCCCAATTTGATCGATTTGCCGCAAGGCTGCAAATTTCACCCTCGCTGCTCACAAGCCCGACCCATTTGTCAGGAAAAAGAACCCCGATTAGTGGAAATCTCGCCAAATCACTTTTCCCGTTGCTGGTTGAATCAGTAACTTCTTGCCAAGTGTTTTTACCTCAAATTTTCTTCAAAAAAAATATTTTTTAATTCTGGTATAGTATTTGACTAAATAATAGCGAATGGCTTTTGCAACTTTATTCCTCAATTTCGCAATCTGTCATTTCTACAAAAAATATTTCCATTGTCAAATTGTAAAACTTTAATGAAAATCGAAAATTAAGCCATAACAAAATGTTAACAAAATTGAGTCTAAATCTTTGTTTTTCTGTCGAATTGCCAATAAAGCGATATGAAGGATTGTAAATTGAATTCTGTTTAGCGAAAATGGCAATTGCATTTTGAAATTGTGCACAACAAGGATGAATAGAAAGGACGGGTGCCATGCGTGGCGGGAAGCGTAGTCGGTGGGTATTTTTATTGATAATTTGGCTTGCGTGTTTGACAACAAATGCGAAGAGTGAGCAATTTATTACAGAGATTAAGTCAAATTCGTTTCACATAATTAAATTAGGTGATGGCTTTCATGAAATCAGAATGGAAGCTTTTGGCAATCTACTCACACCGGGCGAGCCGATGCTTCCTGCGAAGACTTTTATGATCGAGTTGCCTGAAAATGCCGACATTTTGTCGGTGGAAGTCGTTCCGGAGGGAGAGTTTGAAATCAATGGTGAGTTTCAAATTCGGTCAGCGCCATTGACTTTGCCCATGGTAGAAAGACAAGCCTTGATTGACGAAGCAAAATCAATTTATAAAAAAAATAAATCCATTTTTGAAATAGATTCTTTTTTTCCTGAAAAACCCGCCTGGATGGTCGGAGAAGGTAGTTATCGAAATGTGAGGTTTGTGCGAGTGATATTTGTGCCATTCGCTTTCAATCCGATTCAAAAAAAGTTAAAATATTTTCCTCGTGCACAAATCATCGTCAATTACAGAAAATCAACGACCTCGGCGCCGACCCTTGCAAAAGAGATCCCAAATAAGCAAGGTGGCAAAATTCTGTCATTCGAAAAATTGCGTCGCCAGTTTGCGTCCAAAAAGTATCCTCTCCCCGACGGTAGTTCAGCGAATTATGTAATAATAACAACGGCGGCACTGGAGAATACTTTGGCTTCTTTTGTCAATTGGAAGCAGAGTCTGGGCTATTCTGTGGCTATTGTTTCAATAGAATGGATTTTTGACAATTACAACGGCAGTGACCTGGCAGAGAAAATCAGAAATTTTTTAATTGAAAAATATAGTGACTGGGGCCTTGAATACGTGCTTTTGGTTGGGGATGTCAACGACGTCCCCATGCGTATCTGCTCGCCGAAAGCAAATTCCACGAGCGAAAATACGCCGACTGACTACTACTACGCTGATTTAACCGGTGACTGGGATGCGGATAATGACGGCAAATTTGGCGAGTACGGAGAAGACAATCCGGACTGGGTGCCGGAAGTGATTGTCGGGCGCATTCCCTGGAGCGATGCCGGCACAGTAGAAAATATTTGTGAAAAATTAATCGCCTTTGAAGGCGAGCAAGGTGTCTGGAAAAAGAACGGACTTTTGTTGGGCGCGATGAGCAATTACGCCAATGAAGACGGCAAAGGCTGGTCCAAAACCGATGGGGCAGCACTGATGGAAATCCACAAAACTTTGCTGGAGAACGCAGGCGGAAACGCCACAACAATGTACGAGCGCGCCGGAATAGATTCCAGCAGTTTTCCCTCAGATCAGGGTCTGACGCACAATCACGCGATCAATGAATGGAGTTCCGGGCACTACGGCATTGTTAACTGGTGGGCTCATGGCAGTTCCGGTGGCGCTTATCGCAAATATTGGGCGTCTGACGACGGAGACAATGTTCCCGAATCCAGCGCCGGCGAGTTTAACTGGAGCGCGATAATCACGACTTCGGATTGCAATTCTTTGAATGATTCGTATCCGGCGATCATTTTTGCTAATTCGTGCGACAACGGATATCCGGAAAGAACCAGTCTCGGCAGAACAATGATCAGACGCGGCTCTGCCGGAATTGTTGCTTCCAGTCGCTTGTCGTGGTACACCGTTGGCTGGCAGCATCAAAATCATGGCGGGAATGCGTCGATTGATTACTTCTTTTTCCACTATTTGATTGATCAAAATGACAAAGTCGGCGATGCTCTTTTCGATTCAAAAGTTTATTACGCCAATCATTTTATGTTCCAGTCATGGGGCTGGGTTTGCTGGCAAAATTTATTCGATTTCAATCTTTACGGCGACCCGGCGCTAATTTGGCAGGGAGTGCAAAATCAGCAGCAATTTTACTCAATTTCCGGTGGCGTTTACTACCAAAATGGCAGTTTGCCCATTGCAGACGCTCAGGTTGCATTATCCGGCGGGACGACTTTGTCACAAAAGACAACGGGCGCGGGCACGTTTGCATTTTCTTCGCTCCCCGGCGGCCTTGATTACACAGTAACCGTTTCCAAATCGGGTCAGCTTGACGAAACAGCGATTTTAGGATTTGACGCTTCGCTCGCGGCTCGCATTGCCATGGGGATTTACGCCAATCCCACTGAAGAAGAACTGCTGGCAGCCGATGTGGACGAAAACGGCCAAGTGCAGCTCTACGACGCTTCTCTGATTGCGCAGTTTGCCGTAGGCATTCCTATTGGGGGAGGCTCTCATGTGAGTGACTGGGTTTTCAAGCCCTCGAGCAGAAATTTCCAGCAGCTCAGTGGCAATTTTGCCGATCAAAATTTCACTGCCGTTCTCATCGGCGACGTGGACGGAAATTGGGAGCCTGGCTATTTCATGGCAAAAGTGAACAACTCAAAAGAAATTTATCCCTATCTGGAAGACATGAAAGTTGCAGCGGGAGAAGAATTTATTGTGCCGTTGAAATTGGCCGGAATCGAGGAAGTATTCTCATTTGACGCAGTGATTCATTTTGACAACAAATTATTTCAGCTCAAAGCAGTCAATTCCAAAATTCAATCGGATCAATTACAGCTTTTCAAAAATGACAACGGAAAAGGGGTATTGCGCCTCACGGGTTTTTCACCGGTCGAACTGAATGGGGAAGACCAAGCCATCGAGCTCGTTTTTCAAGCAGCGGAACAACCGGGCGCATCGGGAAATATTTCCGTGGAAAGTTTTCGCCTCAACAATTCTATCGAAATGAGTGCCGAGGCAAATATTCGCATTATCGCCAAAAAGAAACCACTGCCGACAGTTTTTGCTTTGAAGCAGAACTATCCCAATCCTTTCAATCCGACAACGACGATTGCTTTTGATTTGCCGCAGCAAGCAAAAGTAAAACTGGTCATTTACAATGCGCTGGGGCAGAAAATTCGCACGCTTTTGGATAAAGAAAGTCCTGCCGGAAGTCATCAAATTTCCTGGGACGGAAAAAACGAGATCGGGGAGAAGGTTTCTTCCGGTATTTATTTCTACGAGATTCGCGCGGGTAATTTCAGGCAAGTGAGGAAGATGTCACTGTTGAGATGATTCACTAATTTGCGTAGTTGCTATTTTCAAAATATGAAATCGGCGAATTCCTATCTCCCAGGGTTTGCAGCTTTGCAGGAGTTCGCCGGTTTTTTAATTTTTATTACTTGTTATCTGTTCTAATAAACTTCGATAATAAACGTAATTCTCGAAAGAGATATCTTTGCGAATACGACCATTTGCTATCGGAACAAAACCGCCACTGGCAATGAGTTCAGGTACTTTTTCTTCTATTTCTTGACGGATAGTGGCTTTATCATATCGTAATGCGTCGACATCGATACCACCAATAAGGCGCAAATCATGACCGAATTCTTTGCGTAAATCTCGATAATCCATGGCGATGCTATTTGTCTCACAAGCCCATAAACAATTGAATCCATTTTTCAAAATATTGGGGATTAATTTTCGAATATTTGCATAAGTCCTTAATATTATAGTGTCGATCCCATGTTTATTGGCAATATCTAATATTGGGTGGTAACTTTTTAGAATAAACTCCTCATACATCGTTGGTGAAATTAGCGGACCTTCGTTTCCGGCGATTGGTTCACTAAATATAACTGCATCAATCTCAATATCCTGTAAAACTTCATCCAATAATTTCGCTGTAAACTCACCTTGAATTAGCATCGCTTCCCGCACGAATCCCGGATCATCAAGCAGCAATGATATGATTTCTGTGAATCCTCCCCAGTTATGTACTCCCATTGACAAGAAAAAGCCCCGATGCACTCTAATAAATATGATATGATCTTTCTTTTGCCACAGGCGTATCTTTTTTTGCTGTTTTCTCCAAAATCGAGATAATTTTTCCGAATTAAGGTGATTTCTTAATTGGGATAGTTCTTCAAGCGAAGTAGGCCGGTTAGGTAAAGTTGAAAGCAGATCACAATCCAATTCAACTTCATGCGAATGGTCAATTTTAAATAAATCAGAAATATCTGTTTTTCGGGACAAGCCTTGCCGATACCAGGATTCAATAACATCTTTGCGAATACCTTCTTCAAGGTAAGGTACGCGATCAGGTGTGCCAAAGTGCATTGTTTCATGGAATCGTTGACGACTTGTCATGTAAACTTTCTAACTAAAAAGTTTTTAAAGCCAATCTGGCAATATTTATCTCTTCTTCCGCGCGTTTTGTGGCGTAAAAATTAAGATAGAATATTATATCAAAAAAAACCGCCATTGTCAAGCAAAAATACGGAAAATTAGAAAATTACGCTCGAGATTTTTTGGCACTTTCGATTCCGAGCTTACCGTATTGACATTATCGCAACTGAATATTTCTGACAAGAGTTTCGAGTTTTGCGTTTCGAGTTACGAACTGTTGAATGGAAGTGCGATCGTTTAAATAAAATTACGTTTTAGTGCAAAATAATACAAGATAGTTCAGTTATTTTAAAATTAAACTTAAATTAGTTAATTTATATTTGTATTTCCCGAAAACATTCTTTTAAAAATTGATTCTCGAAACTACAAACCCGAAACTCGAAACTATAAATTTCTGATTTAAAAGCTACTAATCGCCTGGCAAACAAACGCTTGCAAAAAAATCATTTGAAAAATAGCTTCATCGCAAAAGCAGCATTTTCTTCACCGCTGTGAAATCATTCGCTTTCAATTGAAACAGATAAATGCCGCTGGCAACTGGTTTCCCACTTTCGTTTCTGCCGTCCCAACGAATTTTGTGATAACCCGGCTGCTGAAAGTTTCGCATTACATTGGCAATTTTTTCTCCCTGCACATTAAAGATAGTAATTTCAACATTCGAAGCCCGGGGAATTCCGTATTCGATGGTTGTTTCCGGATTGAAGGGATTGGGATAATTTTGACTCAATGAATAATCTTCGGGAACGATCTTTTGTTCATTTTTTGAAGTAACGGCGCTAGGTAAAATTACTTCTCCGGTGACGGCATCTATCAACACGGAAAAATCCGTATCAAGATACTGAATTAGCCAGACTGCGGTCCCTGCAGGGACGTCGTAACTTTCGCTTTGAAAATTCTTTGTCAAAAATCCTTGCACAGGTACATTTTCGCCACGATAAGCGCTGCCTCCATGAGCATCGGCAATAGACACGGCCTGACTGCTGTTCATCCAATTAGTTGGTAAAGCATCTTGGGAGGCAAACGGGCTACCGTTGAACGGATAAACAAAAACTACCTGACCCGCAATAATCTGATAGCTGATAAAATCATCTTTGTTGGAAGAGTAATAGCTAAACAGCCAGCTATCCGACGATCTGCCTTGTTCATCTAACGAGCCAGTATTGTTCATCACGAATGTTAATTCTGCGTCTGGCGCAAATCCCTGAGCACAGAAATTTGCCGCTTCAAGATTAAAGCGAGCATCAGTTGCTACGTCTGTTTTAGTGGAGAGATGGGCGCCTGAAACAGCATCGATAAAAATGAACATGGTTGTTTCGCTGTAAGAACCGTAAACAAATCTCCAAACCGCTTTTGAGGGTCTGCCGTAATATTCCAGCATATTTTTTGAAGTATTTCCCACCATTATTGCGTTAGGATTTCGGGAGCGATAAGCACTGCCGCCATTGGCTTCTGCTGCCGCCGTGGCGACGTCGCTGTCGATCCAGTTTTCCGGCAGCGCTTCATTCGATGGCAGTCGGGCGCTTAAATTTTCACTTGAAATGGGTCCGGCAACCATGGCATAAAAAATTCGGCCTGTGTTTTGGGACGGAGAATAATATGAATATGCCCAAATCGAGCTTTTGCCATCCGGTGGCAATGGCGACCCGGGACCGACATGAATTAAAACAGCGTCAGAAGCCCAGTTTTGCGCTTCCTGATTCGCATCTTGTAATCTGTAACGTGCTGTAAATTCAGTAGTTGTAGTATCAGGTTTAATCAATTCGCCTGTCACTGCGTCGATGAGAATCGACAGGGGATCCGAAGTGGAAGAAGAATAATCTATCCACCACGCGGCGGAATCGGGCAACTGGGGATAAAAGCCTCTCGACACGCCTGCTGTCACCCAGACGTCGCTATTGGAATTTCTGTAATCGCTCCCGCCATTTGTTTCCGCAACTGCCGTTGCCGCATCACTGTCGATCCAATTTTTCGGGAGAGCCTTACTTGTCGGTAGTGGCCAGTCAGGATCGCGTTCTGCGATTAACTGCCCATTTGAAAGGAAAAATAATTTCCCCGAATCTAAACTGGTTGAGAAGTAATAAAAGAACCACGTTTCCGTTTTTCCGTCAGGCGTTAAATCACCCTGATGTTGACCGACCATTCCTAATTGCGCATCCGAAGCCCAGTTTTGCGCTGCTTGCTTGGCAGCGTCCAAATTGAATCTCGCCGTAGTCGGGGGACCTGTCGGAGGATTTATGGGAATAAACTCGCCCGAAAGCGCGTCGATCAAAATGACAAGGTCGTCGTCTGTGCCTTGATCCCAATAATCGATCAGCCAGACTGCCCTTGCCTCAGCGCTAATCGAATTCTGTCTGGGAAATGTAAGTTTTTGTCCGAATATTTTTTTTGTCCGGATTGGCGCATCTTCACTCAAAGCACCGGTTTTGCCCAAATCGATCCAGAATAATTGCGCCATAATTTCAGTTACAGCATGACTATTAACAAAATCAAGTCCGCCATGAGCGTTTGCTGTATCTGCCGCAACATCGCTGTCAATCCAGCCATCGGGTAAAGCAACCGCATCCGGAGGCAAGTCTTCCTCGACTCCCCAGACAGAGATAACGCTTGTGGCAATGAAACTAATTCCTTTTTGCTCGGAAGGCGACATATAAAAATACATCCAGAGAATCGCACTGCCATCGGTCTGAAAGCCCTGGGCGCCAACTGCGGCTAAAAACGCATCGGGAAACATTGTGGTCGCAAAGGTTTCAGCCAGTTCAATATTTTGTCGAGCGGTCGTAGTTTCTGGGAGGCGCAGCTCCATATCAATTCCGGATATTAGCTGGCCTTCCGCAACGGAAATACTGTCCGGGATTGTGTCACCATTCGGATCGTAAATTCCCATCGGATCGCCTTGATTGAACATGTCGGCTTCGCCGTCGCCGGAGACATCCTTGACGGTGATCGGGAAATACGTTCCCGGCTCCACGTAAGAAATCGTGTACGCGCCGGTGGACGGATCGACAACTGCGCCCGACAGCGGCGCGCCTTCAAATAAATCCGGAAACAGCGCGACCAACGCGCCTTGTAACTTGCCGTTAGGAAAAGTTACCGTGCCGGAAACAGAGCCGGTGGGAAGTGTTGCGCCGGTAGTAAAGGTGACCACCGCCGGCTGATCCAGCGAATCGCCAGCCTGACTTTTTGCCGCTAATACGCCAAAAAAATATCTCGTATCAGGAAATAATCTAATATTATGGAGCCGGACAGTTTTCAAGTCGGCGCTGAGACTGACGCTATCCGGCGGAGACAGCAGGCTGTCTTCGGGAATTAATAGATCGAGAAAGAAATCTCCGGGCATGGGGAAACGGGCGGAGGTATCGAGAGCGGCGCTAAAGCTAATTTCAAAAGTCACGACGCTATCGACTTTTGTTTCGCCATCAGCGGGGGACATAGAAACAACTGAAAGTTGGCATCGTCCGGATGAAGCAAATCCCAGCATGTGAATCATTATCAAAATCACCACCAAGGAGAACCAGGAAAAATGTTTTTGCTTCCTCATTTTGTGTTCCTTTCTTTTAGTAATTTGATTTTTATGTGAATCAAATGAAATAGACATTATTAAAAATAAATAGGGTAATGTCTGTCAGCCAATCCACAGATATGCCCATGAAAATCAGTGCAAAGTCATTTAGCGTTTTTTAGAGCGAACTCGTCGCTTGATTTATTAGTACATCAACCTCTTTTTTTGGGCAAAACGACCGAAGTGTTTTTTAGGAGGGGGTCATCTGCATGATTTGATCAGTTCAGCAACGATTGCGTTTAGCGCGCACAATTGCGCGAATCAGGTCAAATAAGAAGGGTGCGAGAGGATAACAGAGCGTCAGTGAGCGCTCTTGCAAATCGTTAGTAAAACCATAATAGTATATTAAAAAAAATAGAAATTGTCAAGTAAAAAATATAAAAAGAGGAAATTGCCTGACTTACATGCTATTCGAGAATCAGAATAAACGCGTCTGGGCTCCTGCCAGATCATGTCTGATTTTGTGACCAGCGAGACACTGAAATCCCAGGATGCGGCGGAATTTCTGTCGAAGACACAGCCAGACACAGTCGAGCTAATACAAATGGTTCAGTATTTTTTTCATATTCGTCTCGCTAACCGCAGCGTCGTAAAAATCCTTTACCGTCGCGTCGCGAAAAGCCGGATTGGGGGATTGCAGTCTGGCGTATGCTAAATTTTCCTGGTTCACAAAATTTTTAATCGGCGTCACTCCTTCGTATTCGGAAAACGGTTTCTGGTAAATATAGCCGTCGCAAAACATCTTCAGTTTAAAATTGTCATACCCGTATTTATAGAAACTTGTTGCCGATGGAAGTTCGCCAAACGGAGAGTTTGTTACGTCAAATCCCACTCGCCGGTGGGCAGGAGGAATTTCGCGCATCACAACATCAATAATCCCATCGACCGGATAAACTGCTTTTTTGTCATACCCGTCTTGGGATACCCAGGGAGAGTGGAGAAAGATTGTGATCGCCCTTTTGCCAATTTTGTCGTAAACGAAATTGCCCATGCGCCTGGTTTCGAACCGAATAAATTTTTGATTTTTGACATCGTAAATAGGCTGGTAGTATTCCGTGAACGCATGGTGAATGCCGCTGTACACAAGCGCTTTTTCCCCTTTTGCAATCACTTCTTGCAAAATTTGCTGCGCCCATAAATGTTCTCCGCCTCCGCGCCACACTTTTTTCTTAATTTCGTCTTTGTCACGATCTTCTTGCGTTTTGATCACGCTCCAATCGGGAGAGTCATTCAACCCGAGTATCCTGAACTTTCTGCTGTCTGCCGGCAAACGATGATTTAATTGCCAGGCTGCGCGGAAAATATCCACATATTCCTGGTATCCCCAACGCACAAATTGCAAAAAGGTGATTTTTTCGGCTAATTTTTCATCGTATT